>DRMS01000050.1 GCA_011322515.1 Leucothrix mucor | reverse complement strand
TTTAAGGCGGGACAAGTAAAGTCATAGCAAACAACCCGCACCCTTCGACAAGCTCAGGGAACTAGCCCTTCGGTAGACTCAGGACACCGCTTCCTGAGCTTGTCGAAGGGTGCGGGTGAATAGTAGAAACATGAACTGTCCCGCTTAAACTGGTAGTCCTTGGAACTTCCTTTCTAGGCGAGTCCAAATAATTTAAAAAATACACCAATGACAGGCATTATAATTGGTTCAAATGCGCCCAGATAAACCAAGCCGATAACAATAAAAAATCCATAAGGCTCTACTTTATCTAATAAATCGGATATTTTTGCAGGAACTAATCCAGAAAGGACTCGCCCTCCATCCAGTGGAGGAATGGGGATGAGGTTAAAAGCAAATAAGACAATATTAATAATAATTCCCGCACCCGCCATTGATTGCAATCCTTTGGCAATAGCAGGGTCAGTGATAATTGATTGCGTAAGATGCAAAAAACCAACCCAAAAAATAGCCATCGCCACATTGGATAAAGGGCCTGCAACCGCAACAATCGCCATATCTCGACGCGGATTTTTAAAATTGCGCATATCAACAGGGACAGGTTTAGCCCAACCAAAAACAATGGGACTGAAAATCATTAATAAAATGGGGACTAAAATGGTGCCAATAGGGTCAATATGTTTGGCAGGATTCAATGATAATCGCCCCAGCATTCGCGCAGTTCCATCGCCCAGTTTATTAGCTACCCAGCCATGCGCAACTTCATGCACGGTAATCGCAAATAAAACAGGAATTGCCCAGACGGCAATATTGTAAATAATTTTTTCTATATCCATTAGTGAACTCCTAGCCAGTCAATATCGCCATCGCCTTGGCGTAATACTTTGGGGTTATCTTCCATTAAATCAATAACGGTTGTGGCATTATGCCCGCTATAACCACTATCAATAATTAAATCAACCTGTTGCTCTAGCGCTAAACGAATTTGATAGGGGTCTGTCATTGGCAAATCCTCATCAGGTAATATTAGGGTGCTAGACATAATGGGTTGGCGCAATTCGTCTAGTAGATGTTGCGTCACAATATTATCAGGAATGCGAATACCAATGGTTTTACGCTTCGGGTTTTGTATCCGTTTAGGTACTTCACGGCTAGCCTTTAAGATAAAGGTATACGACCCTGGAGTGACTGATTTTATGAGTCGATAATTGATATTATCGACAATTGCATACTGCGCTATTTCTGAAAGGTCACGACAAACTAAGGTGAAATTATGATTTTTATCCACCTGTCTTATCTGTCGAATGCGTTCTGCTGCTTTTTTTTCATCCAGACGGCAGCCGATAGCGTAACTAGAATCAGTAGGGTAGATAACAACGCCCCCTTGGTTGATGATCTCTACTGCTTGCTTAATTAGGCGTAATTGTGGGTTTTCGGCATGAATTTGAAAATATTGGCTCATTGGACGGTCAACGAATGTTAAGGAACAGTTCTTAAAGAAGAAAAAGTTCTATTCAATAGGCTAGCTTTATTCCTTCAAACTTCCTAAAATGCGCGATTCTATCACGAAGACTCGTTAGCGCGCCTTAAATAATTAACTATAAGATTACTATGAAAGCATTTTTTGATTTTTTCCCTGTTCTATTTTTCTTCTTAACCTTTAAATTCTATGACAGCCTACCTGATAGTGTTATCGCAATGGCAAATCAACTGCCTTTTGTGGATCTAACGGCTGGCAATAGTAAAGATGCCATTTTTATGGCGACATTGGTTATTATTATAGCGACAATACTGCAAAATATAGCGCATTGGTTTGTGTATCGCCGCTTGGAAAAGATGCATCTGATTTCGCTAGGCATCTTGCTAATCTTTGGCACTTTGACATTAATATTAAAAAATCCAGATTATATTGCATGGAAGGTAACCATCTTTAATTGGATCTTTGCAGGTGTTATCTTAGGTAGCTTTTTTGTTGGTGAAAAAACCCTGATTGAACGTATGATGTCGCACGCTATTAGCGTTCCTAAGCAAATATGGAAAAAGGTTAATTTGTCTTGGGGACTCTTTTTTATTATTGTCGGCGCGTTGAACTTAATTGTCTATGAGATTTACGCAAAGCAGATGGATAATCTGGATGCTTGGGTTAATTTCAAAATGTTTGGTATTTTAGGGTTGACGCTAGTATTTATGATTGGTCAAGGACTCTATATTGCTAAGCATGCCGAAGAAATTGAAGAGACAGAAGAGGTCAAAAAATAATGTTATATGCCATTATCGCGCAAGACATTGAAAACAGTCTGGAGAAACGACTTAGCGCACGTCCTGCGCATATCAAAAGACTAGAACAGCTAAAAGAAGACGGTCACTTGATTCTTGCAGGTCCGCACCCATCTATTGATAGCGAAGACCCAGGAACGAATGGCTTTTCAGGAAGTCTTATTGTTGCTGAATTTATTTCATTAGAAGCAGCACAAGCTTGGGCAGATTTAGACCCCTATAGTAAAGCGGGTGTTTACGCCCAAGTAACCGTAAAACCTTTTAAAAAAGTATTACCTTAGAAAGATCCAAGTAACCAAAGAGAAAAAACAATGCAATTTACAACAAAAATGAATCAATCCATAAAAAAACCATTACTAGCAACAGCCATACTAATCAGCTTAGGATTAGCGGTTAGCGTTACGCATGCAAAGGATGCAACAAAAGACAGCGTGGTCGCAACGGTTAATGGCGATAAAATAATGAAAAGCGCTTTAGATGGCTACTTAAAAGTTATTAAAAGATCGCCAAGTGGGGCTAAAGTTAAGCCAGCGGAAGCATTAGATGATTTAGTGGCTACTGAGTTAGCACTACAGGAAGCGAAAAAGACTGATATTTTATCGCGTGATGCAGTAAAGAAAAAAATTGCTGATTTTACCCGTAATGTTATTTTGACGACATGGACAAAAGAGAAGGTTAAATCATTTAAAATTTCGGATGATGAAATCAAAGCTGAATATGACGCAACCGTTAAGAAGCTAGCCTCTAAAGAATTTAATGCACGTCATATTTTATTGAAAAAAGAAGATGAAGCAAAAGCACTTATTAAAGAAATTGCAAATGGTGCTGATTTTGCAAAACTTGCTAAAGAAAAATCAACAGGTCCATCCTCATCAAATGGCGGTAGTCTCGGTTGGTTTAAGGCACAAACAATGGTTCCTGCCTTTGCAACAGCTGTGAAAGCAATGAAAAAAGGCGAGGTATCAAAAGAGCCTGTAAAAACTCAGTTTGGCTGGCATATTATTAAGCTTGAAGATTCTCGTGATGCGAAGTTACCTGCGTTAAAAACATTAAAGTCAAAAATAGAGCGTAAAATTTCACAAAAGAAAATGTTAGCGTATATGGATGAAATCAAAAAGACCGCTGATGTGAAAATCACCCTTCCAAAAGAAGAGAAAAAAGAAGAAAAGAAAGTAGAGAAAAAAGATTAATAATCGGCATCCTTTTATATATTAGTTGATAGTTCGGTAGCTCGTATTACGTAAACTTCATATGGGTTGCAAAAGTGTCAACTACTTTTCTATTTTGATAAAGGATGCTTACTAATAAATCTAAAAATTAATAACGACAAAGGCAAAGTGCCATGAGACAAAATTGGAAAGAATTTCTTATTGATAATGGCGCAGAGTTTCACTTAGGAAAACTCATCTCTTTTGGTAATCCCAGTCGGGAAAGCCGTATTCCTCCGCAAGGATCGGTATTATCAGACTTATCTGACCGTGGAATTATTCAAGTTCATGGTAAAGATGCGACGAATTTTTTACAAAATCAATTGACCAATGATATTTCCAGAGTCGCAGAAGATAGTCACCAATTAAGTGCATGGTGTAATCCCAAAGGGCGGGTTATTGCCACTTTTCGCATTTTTAAACGCAATAACAACTACTATTTAACCCTATCTGCCGATTTGGTTGAGCTGGTTATTAAAAAGTTACGCATGTTTGTGATGATGTCCGATGTTACCATCGAAGATATGTCTAAAAGCCTGATACATTTTGGCTATGCAGGTGAGCGCGCAGCGCAAGAATTGCAAAATATTGTCGCTGATGGTTATGTGCCTGCCGAGGCTAATCAAACTCTGCAACAAGACACCTTAAGTATTTTACGCCTTTCTGGAACCGTTCCACGATTTGAAGTTTTTGGTGAGCTTGAAGACGCCAAAAACTTATGGGAACATTGCAATGTACGCGCTGCGCCTGTGAGCAGTAGTGGTTGGGATTATCTTAATATTGTTGCAGGACTGCCTGTGGTGAGCAAAGCAAGCTCGACAGCATGGATACCACAAATGCTTAATTTGCAAGTTATTGATGGGGTTGACTTCAATAAAGGTTGTTTTCCAGGACAAGAAATTGTGGCACGTCTAAAATACTTGGGTAAAAACAAGCGTCGTATGTATCGCCTTGAAATAAATAGTGATGAATTGCCCGAAATAGGTCAAGAAATTTACGCAGAAGGTGAGAGCACTTATGCAGGGAAAATCCTAACAGCCGTTATTAATCCTGCTGGAAAAGTAGAAGCACTCGCTGTTATGAAAATTGCACTTGTGGATAAAAACCTTAGCTTAAATAAAAGCGAAGCAGGTGAACAAGATAGTATTACCCTTCTTGATTTACCTTACTCCGTGGAGTGAAAACTTCCGCTTTTCCATCTAGCAAACAAAGACCCCATGTAGTGATATTGCATGGGGTCTTAATGAATGCGCTAGAGATGTTTTACCTAGAATATCAGCTAAAAAAATCAGGATTTATTGTTCATAGTATTTCCTATCAATCCGTTCTAAAAACACCTGCCGAAAATGCAGTCATCCTGCATCAAAAAATTCTTAAACTAAACTTAAAGAAGTTGCATATTGTTGCGCATAGTCTTGGTGGTATTGTCACTGCACATTTGCTAGCAACATTTGATGATATTCCTAAAGGTAATATTGTTATGCTAGGCACACCAATAAACGGTAGTTGGTTTGCACACAAGCTGCGATCATTTCCACTTATTAATAAAATGCTGGCAAATAGTATGAAATTAGGACTTTCAGGTAATGATATTCCTGAGTGGAAAACAGAACATCAGTGGGGAATGATTGCAGGTAGAGCAAAGATAGGCTTGGCAATTATTGTCGGTGGTTTGCCAGAGGAGGGCGATGGAGCGGTGATGATAAAAGAAACACAGCATCAAAAAATTAACACACATATCGTCTTACCTGTTCCGCATACTGCTATGTTATTTTCTAAACAAGTAGCACAGTTTACAGCGCACTTTTTAAAGACTGGGAAATTTCCCCTTTAGGCAGTAGACATACAGTAGCCTTCTTTTCTCATATTATTCGAAGCATCCATTTTCTGATCCTAAACGTATATGGAACGAGAATTCGTCTTAATCTAATTTAAAAGGAAATCAGCACAATGTTTAAAATGAAAATAATCACACTAAGCTCTGTTTTAGTTTTATCTTTAACAATAATGCCCACGATTCAAGCGGATGTAGCAGGCATTAAAGGAGGAAGTGTATTACAAGCAGAAGTAGCAAAGCATGTAAAAAATATCAGCACAACAGAGCTAAAAAAACTACTAAAGGATAATCCAGAAGTAGCTTTAGTAGATGTGCGCCTACCATCAGAAGTAAAATCAATGGGTGGAGCAATTAAAGCGCGGCAAAATGTAAATATTCCAAGAGGCTGGTTGGAATGGCGCATTACCAATGTTGCGCTTGATAAAAATACCCCTATCATTGTCTATTGTGGTGCTAATGTGCGTAGCCCTCTAGCAGCAGACACCTTAACGAAAATGGGTTATACCAATGTGAAAAATTACGCAGATGGTTATATTGGCTGGAAGCGTGCAGGGTTGCCGATTGCACAATAAATTTGGGGTTGTGGTCGAACGCTTATTGATCGAGCCGTTTAATTGCATTAGAAATAAAAGCTTAATCAGATAAAGTTTACACTGGCTCCTGCTTGTTTATGAGGCTATAGTTTTTCAGATAAATAATTTCCAAACCCAAGGAGTTCAAGCTTTAGCTTAGGAACGAGCATGGAATAACTTTCCGACGTTCTAACGCAGAATTTTTATTTCAGATTGTTATTTCAGATTGGATGAACTCATGAGGCGCATAGTCACTCTACGCAACGAATGAGATCATCCAAGCTGGGATAAAAAAGCAAGTTAGAGATCGGGAAGTTGTTTCGTACACGTTCCTTATGCGAACCACACAAGTTAAAGCTTGAACTCCTGCGAAAATTTAATATGTGAACAGCTATAGTCAATTTTGGACAAATACTTTGAATTGCTGAATTTTAATCAGCCCTTAACACAAACTACCTGCTTTAAAGTATGCACAACCTCCACTAAATCCTTCTGTGCCTGCATTACTTTCTCAATCGGCTTATAGGCAGATGGAGTCTCATCAATAATACTCATATCAATTCGGCATTCCACGCCTGCAACCGCTTTTTTGTGTTCATCCAGAGTGACTAATTGCTTCGCTTTAGTACGCGACATAACACGCCCCGCACCATGACTACAGCTACAAAAACTATCCGCATTACCTAAGCCGCGTACGATAAAGGATTTAGCTCCCATGCTTCCTGGGATGATTCCCATTTCACCCTGGCGTGCGCTAACAGCGCCTTTACGTGTTACCCAAACATTTTTGTCAAAATGATTTTCACGGCTGATATAATTATGATGGCAATTTACTACTTCGGCTTCGGTGGTAAATGGAATCGACATCTCATCTTTCAATGCACCTATCACACGCGCCATCATAACTTCACGATTAATACGCGCAAAATCTTGCGCCCACGCTACGGATAGGGTGTATTCTCGAAACATTGCTGATCCTTCGGGAATATAAGCTAAATCCTTATCGGGCAATTGGATAAAATAACGCTCCATATCCTTTTTAGCCTGCTGGATAAAATAAGAGCCGATGCGATTACCGACACCGCGAGAACCGCTATGTAGCATTACCCAAACATCATCAGATTCATCCAGACAGATTTCAATAAAGTGGTTTCCACCACCCAATGTTCCTAAGTGTCTAATATTGTTAGTCTGTTTTAAAAAGGGGTATTTATCGCACATGATGCTGAAAGCATCCGCCAAAGGCTTCCATGCCTTTAAGACATCTTTAGGTTCTTGACCCCAACTCCCCTTATCGCGCTTGCCGCGTCCAATAGAGCGTCCATGTGGTACGGCTCTCTCAATTCGGCTACGTAATGAGGCTAAATCATCAGGTAACTGATCAGCACGTAAACTGGTTTTAACCGCCATCATTCCGCAACCTAAATCAACACCAACAGCAGCAGGGATAATTGCGCCTGTGGTTGGTATGACGCTACCAATGGTTGCGCCTTTACCTAAATGTACATCAGGCATTGCCGCCACCCATTTATGAATAAAGGGCATTTTGGCAATATTTCTTAGCTGTTGTTTGGCATTATCATCAAAGGGAACATCACGAGTCCATGATTTTACGGGGAAGCTTCCTTCTTCGTGTAATACTTCGTAAGCTCTTGTTGTCATTTTTCATTACCTTTTTTAATTAACGATAGGGTATCTGCAATCCTTGTGCCAAGTTTTATTTTTTTTGAAGTGTTTTATTTAAGTTTTTGTTATTTAAAAGGTAATGGTCAAAAAAATGAGGTGCTATATGTTTCTTTATGATTAGAAAATCAATGCATAAAATATCAATAAAGATAATAATTATCACAAAAGATATGCCGCTCATAACGGATTTTATTGGTGCAGTAGGAAGCTGATATATATGTTTAAAATGTATAAATACACGACTAAGTAGTGTAAATTTCATGGCGGTTAACGGATAAATCACCTATTTTTAGTTATACTAAAGCATAAAATACACTGTAGCCTTTTGATATAAAGCAATTAATTTATGATAAAAGTCACCAACAGAATCTGTTATAAACAGGAACCTTCTAATTTTAGCCTTATCTAAAATACCCCCTATGACTACAACCTTCCAATTAAAAACAGAATTCCAACCCGCAGGTGATCAACCCACTGCGATTAAATCGCTAGTTGATGGTTTAAATGATGGGCTAATGCACCAAACACTCTTAGGCGTAACAGGCTCAGGAAAGACCTTTACCATTGCCAATATCATCGCACAAACCCAACGCCCAACGATTATTATGGCGCATAATAAAACACTGGCAGCGCAGCTCTATGGCGAGATGAAAGAATTCTTCCCCCATAATTCCGTTGAGTATTTTGTCTCCTACTATGACTATTATCAGCCCGAAGCTTATGTGCCCGCCTCAGGCGTGTATATTGAAAAAGATGCCTCGATTAATGAACACGTCGAGCAAATGCGTCTTTCTGCAACAAAAGCACTAATGGAAAGTCCGAATACCATTATTATTGCTACCGTTTCTGCTATTTATGGACTGGGGGATCCTAACTCCTATTTAAAAATGATGCTCCATTTAGACCGTGGTGAGGCGATTAATCAGCGTGACATTATACGCCGCTTAACTGAACTACAATATACGCGTAATGATGTGGAGCTATCGCGTGGAACGTATCGGGTACGGGGTGAGGTAATTGATGTACACCCTGCTGATTCTGATCAAGAAGCGGTGCGTATTGAATTGTTTGATGATGAAGTGGAGCAGTTGAGTTATTTTGATCCACTCACAGGTGAGGTATTACGCCGTGTACCGCGTCTTACCATTTATCCAAAAACACATTATGTCACCCCAAGACAAACCATGCTAGATGCAGTAGAACACATCAAAGCAGAGTTAAAACAGCATCTTGAACACCTGTATGAAAATAATCGTCTGGTTGAAGCGCAACGGCTAAAAGAGCGCACCCAATATGATATTGAAATGATTATGGAAGTGGGCTATTGCTCAGGCATTGAAAATTATTCACGCTATCTTTCAGGACGACCCGCAGGCGCTCCACCGCCTTGTTTATTGGATTATTTGCCTGCTAACTCCTTGATGGTGATTGATGAATCCCATGCTACTGTGCCACAAATTGGCGCTATGTATAAAGGTGATTTCTCACGTAAAAGTAATTTGGTTGACTATGGGTTTCGCTTGCCCTCTGCATTAGATAATCGTCCGCTACGTTTTGATGAATTTGAAAAACTCACCCCACAGGTTATCCATGTCTCCGCAACACCAGGCAATTATGAAGCTGAACATTGCGACAACATAGCCGAACAAATAGTGCGTCCTACAGGACTGCTTGATCCAGAAGTGGAAATTCGTCCCATTACTTCACAAGTGGATGATGTGATGTCAGAGATTAATCTACGCGCTACACAAAATGAACGGGTACTCATCACCACGCTTACCAAGCGCATGGCAGAAGATTTGACGGATTATCTAATGGATCATGATATACGCTGTCGCTATTTGCATTCTGATATTGATACCGTCGAGCGTGTAGAAATTATCCGTGATTTACGATTAGGTGAGTTTGATGCGCTCATTGGGATCAACTTATTGCGCGAAGGCTTGGATATGCCAGAAGTCTCACTAGTGGCTATTTTGGATGCTGATAAAGAAGGCTTTTTACGCTCCGAACGCTCGCTGATTCAAACGATAGGGCGTGCTGCAAGAAATGCCAAGGGGAAAGCCATTCTCTATGCCGATAAAATCACAAAATCGATGCAAGCCGCATTAGATGAAACAGAGCGTCGTCGTGCCAAACAAGAGGCATATAATCTAAAACACAATATCACCCCAACCACTATTAATAAAAAAGTAGCTGATATTATGGAAGGGGCTTATGGTGGCTCAATAAAAGGTAATCGACGTAAAATAGCCAAGGTTGCAGAGTCTAAAGGGGGGTATCGAAGCAATATGACACCTGCGGAGGCAGTAAAAGAAATGCATAAACTTGAAAAGCAAATGTTTCAATATGCCAAGGATTTGGAGTTTGAAGCAGCGGCGCAGCTTAGAGATCAGATTGCGGAATTGCGGGAAGCTGCATTTTTGTAGATCTATCTTACATTCCCCTCTAAAAATTAAAAAATAGGCTACCAGTTTAAGATGGGACAGTTAATGTTTCTGCCTATTCACCCGCACCCTTCGACAAGCTCAGGAAGCTAGTTCCCTGAGCTTGTCGAAGGGTACGGGTTGTTTGCTATGACTTTACGTGTCCCGCTTTAAGTTGATAGCCGCTTTAAATAACCCATCCAATGCATCAATCAATTCAAAAGAAGGCAGGTCGTAAAACACGCCTGCGCCTTGATTATCCACCGACATACCGCGAATAAATAAGTAGTAAACACCTCCAAAATGCGTTTTATAGTCATATCCTGCAATGCGTTGTGTTAAATAACGATGCAAAGCAACGCTATAGATCAAATATTGTAGATAATAATGCGAGTGTGCTATTGCTTCTAACATGCTGTCACGCTCATAATCTTCCAGCGTATTAGATTTATAATCAGCCACAAAATATTGCCCTTGATATTCAAAAATCAAATCAATATAGCCTTTTAAATAACCACTGATTTGCTCAAAGTTGAGTTTATTCACAGCATCTCGCACAATTTGCCAATTTTTCTGTGGCAAATATTGATATAAAATATGCTTTAATTCATTAACTTGAAGCAACGCTAAGGGTAGGTAAAATTCCATTTCATTTAGGCGCTGTGCATTGCTTAAATTTGCAAGGCTGAAATTATTACTAAGCGGTGGCAAGGGGGCTTGCAGGCTGTTGTTAATTAAATCATGGGCAGTATCTACCAGCGCTTCATCAAATCCCCATTTAT
Source organism: Leucothrix mucor (assembly GCA_011322515.1). Taxonomy (GTDB): domain Bacteria; phylum Pseudomonadota; class Gammaproteobacteria; order Thiotrichales; family Thiotrichaceae; genus JAGLBW01. The sequence goes on along the minus strand of DRMS01000050.1, from coordinate 4,002 downwards.
TTAATGCATTAAGGATCACATTTTGTTCTTGCTTAGGGCGCATTAATGGCTGGGTGAAGTCACTATATTCATAGATTTCATGCAAACAGCTACCTGCATTTGCACCTCGTGGAAATTCATTCTCTGCATTGCTATAGGTGCTTGCTTGATTAAATAAAGCGTCACTATCATGGTCATGCGCTTGTGAATGATTGCCCGATGTTAGCCCACTAAAGCTACTGATGTGATAATCTTGTTGAATTATACCGCCAAACTCGCGTGCGCTTAGCGTGGGTGCTTTTTGCTTGGTTTGATAATGCAATCCATCTTCACTATCAGGCAAAGATTCTGCTGAAATAATACCCTTTGACCCACTCACCAATGCCTCAAGGTGTTGCTGATAAGCACTGAGGAAATTTTTACTTTTTGCCGCGACACCATTGCTTAATAGCCATCCCAACGCAGAGCGGTCAATATAGCGATTGATTTTTTCTGTTAGCGCAACGACGGTACAGTGATATTTGGCACGAGTAAGGGCAACATAAAGTAACCGCATATTCTCTGCATATGCTTCCTCTTCTAATAATTTTAGATGATGATCGCGCTGTGCAGAGCCAATATCCAAACAGGGCGTATGCGCTTTATCATCGGCATGAAACATAATCGCAGCATTGCTGGATGCGCTTCTTACACTATCTGCCCATAAAAATGGACAATAAACCAACCCATATTCCAGTCCTTTGCTTTTATGCACGGTAACAATTTGCACTAATTTAGCATCACTTTCCAAGCGTAATTGTAGGCTATCACTGCTAAGCGTGGCTTGTTTGGCTTGCTGACCTAGCCAACGAATAGTGCCTTCCAGTCCGCGTGAATTTTGGCGACTTTCGGTATGAATCAGTTCGGCTAAATGCAATAAATTAGTTAATCGCCGTTCACCATCGGAGTAGGAAAGTAACTGTGCTTGCACTTGCTCATCGTGCATTAGAGCGCGCATCATGGGGATAAAGCCGTGCTTTAACCAAAGCTGATGCCAGTTGTGGAAGGCTTGCAGTTTTGCATCCCATGCAATGCTATCACTCTCAAAATGCAGTAAATCTTCACCGCGATAAGCAAAAAAATCACTTACCAAGGCACGACGAACCTGATTTTCTTGTGACGGTTGTGCAATGGCTAATAATAAATGATGTAAATCTTCCGCTTCACGCGTTTCAAAAATACTTTCTTTCGAGCTTTGCACACAGGCAATTCCTCGTTGTGTCAAGGCGGATTTTATCTGCTGACCTTGCTTATGACTGCGTACTAAAACGGCAATATCACCGCCTTCTATGGGGCGATCTGCAATTATCGCTTCACCCTTATCGGCTGAAATTAATAAGCGCGTAATATCATCTGCAACTAATTCAGAAATTTCTTCCATAAGGTCAGATTTTTTCTTTTCCTCAGTATCTTCAATTTTCCAGAAGCGCAATGGTGCGCGAGGCTCGGGTGTCTTCAGTGAGGGTTCTTGCTTTTGCCCTGCTTTGACGGCTTGATAGGCAATACTGGCATCATAAAAAGGATGATCACTATGGGAAAAGAGCTGGTTCAGTGCATTAATCAGATCAGGGTGGGAGCGCCAATTGGTATTAAGGGTATATTGCTGTTGCGTATCCTGACTTGCTTTTAAATAAGTATAAATATCCGCGCCACGAAAGCTATAGATTGCCTGTTTAGGATCGCCAACAAAGAACACAACGGGGGATGGTGCTTTGGCAGAAGTATCTTGGGGCGCATCACTGACGGGCTGCTTTGCATAAATACGTTGAAAAATATCATATTGAATAGGATCGGTGTCTTGAAACTCATCAATCATGGCAACTTGGTATTTATTCGCCAAGGTTTCTGCCAGCGTGGTATTTTGCTGTAATGCCGTTTGTAATTGTAATAATAAATCATCAAATGACATCACCCCTTTACGCCGTTTTTCTTGTGATAAATTTTCTTGTAGATAATCTAATACTTGATTACGTAGCAGATTGTGATAATCCGCTAGACTTTGATCCAAGTTCTGCTGAGAGGCTAAAAACGCATCCCATTGTTCAAAAAAATCATGCCTAATCGGTTCATAACCCTTCTTTACCTTGAGTTTTTCAGAGGTGAATTTATGCACTTGAGGAGGGAGTTCAGTTGGTAATTTATCGGCTGAATGAGTCGCCAATAAGTGCATTCCTGCAAGCATTTGATCCAATAATTTAAGCACATTGGCATATAAGCCCTTGTGATCGCACAATAGGCTTTCAATCTCATCCGATGACTGTTGCCAGATTTTTATGGCACTTAGATAGTGTGCCTCAAGTAACTGTGCTTGCTCATCAATATTAGCAGTGAAATCAGGTTGTAAGCGTTTTAAATACGGCTTACCCACCGCAACGCGAATATCATCAAGCAATGTATCAGGTGTAATCTCTTTATTGCGCAATAAAGAGAGTAGGGCGGTTGGTGCTTTTTGGAAGTTCTTCCGCCAATAATCATCCATTAATGATTGCATCAGCTCATAATCATTATCCAAAAGCTCCGTTTTAAAGGCTAATGCCGCATCAAAAGCAGTTTCTTTTAAAGCGCGTTGACAAAAACTATGGATAGTGAAAATAGACGCTTCATCAAAACTTAATAAAGCCCGATTCAAACGGATTATTGCTTTAGCATGATCATCAAAATGAGCGCATAGTTCTGCATATTCACCCTCTGCATTATCTGCATCAAGAAATGCCATTAACGCTTCACTAAGGCGCATGCGAATACGATCTTTAAGTTCTTTAGTTGCTGCGGTGGTATAAGTGACCACCAGAATTTGATCAATCGATAAAGCAGGCTCAGACTCCAGCACAAAGCGCAAATAGAGTAATGAGAGGGTATAGGTTTTACCCGTACCAGCGCTGGCTTCGATGAGATTGCTTTGTTTTAAGGGGACAGTTTGTGGGTTGAGTGATTGCATAATTTAGGAGCTTAGAGTGGGATTAGGACGTTTCAAGTAATGAATTTACCCCTATTGCACTGATTTTTTGTACCCAAGGGGCATAGCAATTTCTGATTGAAACATCTCAAGAGGTGCATAGTTGCTCTATGCAACGATTGAGATGATTCAAACAGGGACAAAAGGGCAAGTAAGATGGGTAGAATCATTGCTTGGAACTTACGGCTACCAACTTAAGGCGGGACACGTAAAGTCATAGCAAACAACCTGTACCCTTCGACAAGCTCAGGACACCGCCTCCTGAGCTTGTCGAAGGGTGCGGGTGAATAGCAGAAACATTAACTGTCCCACCTTAAACTGGTAGCCGAACTTACTGCCATTATGACAAAAAAAAGGAGTGAAAGATTGGCATCTTTCACTCCTCATTGATAATGACTACACCTTCTTCGATGTTTTTTTATCTGCTGAAGGATGTTGCATTTTTCTTGCTTTCTTACGCTTACGCCAAAGCCCGCCAACGGTAAAGTTATGCCAGCCCCATTTGAGCCAATTAGTCAATGCAAAGGCGAGCCATAATGCCCATAGTAACATTAGCAGCCTATAAACAAGCAACGGTATAGAGATAACCCAAGGTTGTGGCAGTAGTGATGCGCTACGATCTTGAAACCAATGCAAGTTTCCTGCATAAGAGCCATTGCCTGATATTTGCATATTGGGTGAGCCTAGTAGTCCTTGTTGTAGTGCAAAAAATAGTACGCCAAATGCGATTAGGGTAAAGAGTACCAGTAAGACTTGGGCAGTATTAAAAATAATGTTGTTGCTAACTTTTTCTAATAAGGGGCGATATTTCAGTGCCATTATCCAGCCAACAATAATCAGTAACATAAAGGGGGTGACGAGGCTTAAACCGACTCCGAGTAAGAACCATTGCCAGATTTTTAAGGGACTTTCTTTAATTCTGCCTAGTACGATTGCACCGAGTAGTATAACGATCAGCACACCCCAGAAAAGTACCGCAGGTCCCATTTGTGGACCGCCTGTAAAGAGTATCCAGCGGTCATGGGCGA
>DRMS01000049.1 GCA_011322515.1 Leucothrix mucor | reverse complement strand
TTACCTCTGCAATAGAATACCTGTTTCAAGCAAGCTCACTGGATGAAATTTTTGAGTATATTAATACGCTTGAGAGCAGATAATACTGCAACTTTGATACGTAGCTTTGTTGATATAAGTATAACAATGACCCGTAAAAGCCTTGGTAAAATTGCTTCTCCATTATTAAAAGCAATTGCCTCTACCGAAATAGGAAAAAGTAATTTTGCGGGCAGAAAAGATTGCTCACTTGGCTTTTGTCCCAGAATACTTGCAAAGTCTCTGGAGCCTCGTAATTAAATAAACTGTTGGGGTTTCTATCGTTACCCGCAACCTACATCACTCCAACTTACCATGTTTCTTCCCCAGTTAAACAGCAGGGTTTTCATTTTTTTCTGTGCGGTTTGTTGTAGTATCCAGAAGAAACAAATCAAGCCATTATAATATAACCGAAAAAAACACCCCGCGATGAATTGCAGGGTGTTTTTTAGATTTGAATGATTGTGCTAGATTTTGTTGGGGTTCCTATCGTCACCCACAACCTACATCACTCCAACTTACCGCGTTACCAGTATTTAATAGATGTCTTACGGCTGTCGTGGTAAAGCAATGACCTAAAATAATCCAGTTTTGTTTCTTTATAAGGAGGAGTTAGTGGGCAAGGAAACTGTTCACCGTATTTTTTAATAATGCGGCTCAAACGTTTGTAAACAACCCTATCACATGTCCAGTTCCAACTGTATCCACTCAGTTTTTTTACAATCTTGTCTGCATTTACAAATAAAGGCTGAATAGTTGCAAAGTTTTTATCATCCATAACGCCCACAAGAGCAACAATATTTTCACAGACATAGACTTCATTGGGTTCGGGTTTAGCCGATACACAATCATCAATCATTTTTTTTGTATATTGTCTTATCTCGGGGGATTTAAAATATGCAAGCAAGTTCTGTCTATCTTGCACTACCTCACAGGATTCAGCAGGGTGAATTGAGGATTTGTCATTACATCCATCCACATGAAATGGATAGAGTTCCTTGCCATAGTCCTTTGCAAGAGCTGTTAAGTAAATCCCATTTGCTCCTATATCAGTAAAAACATAAATTAAGAATTGAATGTTGTTATATTTTTCTATATTTATATTTTCATTGCTGTTTATTTTATTTTTACTAATGAGAAAGAAAAGTGCACTGCAAACTCCTAAAATAATAACAAGTCCAATAATAACTCTTTTTTTCACTTCTCAAACCTCGTCCAGTTTGGAGATCTTCCGTTTACGGGTATGGTTTAAAACTACCTATTTTTAGGTAACATAGGCGTAAATGCGGCAAGCTGGAGTAATGCTTTAGCTTTATCATCCGCCTCACCTAATGGTATCGGGGGAGTGGTGAGCCTAAAGGTTCACTTCCTTTTCAATTAAGTGGAAAATGTAATAGTAGCCTACTTAGCTCATATCTAAAATCTCTCGCCATTTCCTCTTAAGCCGCTTTTCAGAGATAGGAAAAGCGGTTCCTAGTTCTTGTGCAAATAAAGAAACACGAAACTCTTCCAGCATCCAGCGGTATTCTTGCAATGCGGTTTTTTGCGTTACAGATAATGAAATATTCTTCTCTTGGGTGATAAATTTTTGATAGTTTTGCCAATGTGGTTGTATTTGTAAACGCAAGCCTCGGTCTTTATGGCTATTGTCCATTAGTTTTTCTACGCGCCGCTGTAAGCCTTTAAGATAACGTGGATATTGACGTAGTTCATGCAGGCTGAGTGTGTCAAGAAAACCAACGAAGATCAGTGTTTGAAGGTGTTCGGTTATATCAGCCAGCGCCTCTAACCATGCGGGGTTAATGCTACCTTTGAGTGCTTTTTTAACCTGATGGTGATAAGGGAGAATGGTATCCAGTTGATGGCAAAGTTCGCTGGCTTGTTCGATTAACTTGCTACGATGTGTTTCTAAATACGCTATAAAATCTTGTTGTTGATAACATTGATAATGGTCGGTATCAAAGACTAAACGAACTGTGTTTTTTAGGATGCTTTGCTTTAATTCATCACATCTTCCTGTGGCGGCATAGTGTAGGCAGTGTTGTCTAGTATTGGGTAGGTTTCTTTTTAAATAATTGATTTCTTTACTGGCAGAGAGCATGAATAGTTTTAGTAAGCCCTGTTGCTGCTGTGCTTTTTCTGCGGAGTCGAAGAGTTTAATGGAAACACTTTTGCCTTCATCAACCAGCGCTGTCCATGCTTTTATTTTCATCCCCATGCTGTCAATAATAACGGTTTCGGGCAGTTCGCCAAAATCCCAGTGGGTGATATTGCTGCGCTCAATACTATTTTTTTCCTGTTTAGCTGCTTGTTGTGCGATATGAGCCGATGTTTTTGCGCTGGCAATGCCTTTTAATTGCTCTAAATCACGTCCTGCTTTAATGATGTTACCGCTTTCATCGACCACTTCAAAGCGCATCAGTAGATGGTCTTCAAATTGAATTTGTTGCAGAATGTGTGGCGCTATTTGATTGCCTGTCATGCGGTGCAATTGATGCGCTACGGTGCTGATAAAGCTGGCATCATTAGGCTGAATCGCTTCATGGCAGGCTTTGGCATAATGCGGCGCTGGGACAAATTGTTTACGCACTGATTTGGGTAGGTTGCGAATAAACTGTACTATTTTCTCTTCAATCATTCCTGGTACAAGGTATTCAAATGAGGCTGATTTTAATTGTCCTAAGGCAGCAAGGGGGATGCGGACG
>DRMS01000048.1 GCA_011322515.1 Leucothrix mucor | reverse complement strand
GATAAAGGATGTCAAAAATAATAAGGAAACCTTTCAGTGAAAAACACTTTTCTACATCTTGCCGTATCAGGCGTTCAAGGGTTAAACCCTTATCAACCAGGAAAACCCATTACAGAATTAGAACGAGAACTAGGTATTAGTAATATTCTCAAGTTAGCTTCAAATGAAAATCCAATGGGCGCAAGTAAAGCTGTTTTAGAAGCGCTTAAAGGGGATGATTTAGAGGTGGAAGTTTATCCTGATGGTAATGGCTTTATGCTAAAGCAGGCAATCGCCAAAAAACTTGCTCTTCAACAAGATCAGATTACGTTGGGTAATGGTTCAAACGATGTGCTAGATATTATTGCAAGAACCTTTTTATGTCAGGGTAGGGAGGCAATATTTTCGCAATATGCTTTTGCTGTTTACCCCATTGCCACGCAAGCAGTGGGTGCTACAATGAAAATTGCAGCCGCATTGCCTGTTGAGCATACAACAATGCCTTATGGTCATGATTTGGATGCCATGCTACTGCTCATTAGTGATAAAACCCGCGTTATTTTTATTGCTAATCCCAATAATCCTACAGGTACATGGTTAGATGCATCGTCTTTGAAAACCTTTATTGATCAAGTACCAGAAGATGTGATTGTAGTCGTGGATGAGGCTTATTTTGAATATGTTAATGAGGTGGATTACCCTGATACATTGCAGTGGCTGGATGACTATCCCAATTTAATTGTTACTCGTACCTTTTCTAAAATTTATGGATTAGCCAGTTTGCGTGTTGGCTATGCAGTGTGTAGTGCTGAAATTGCTGATTTATTAAATCGTGTGCGTCAGCCTTTTAATGTTAATAGTTTTGCCTTACTTGCCGCGACAACGGCATTAGAGAATACCGCGCATATTGAAAAATGTGCAGAAAGTAATCGTGAAGGATTACGATTCTGGCGTGAAGCCTGTCAACAACGCCAGCTAGCTTTTATACCTACGGTGGGTAATTTTATAACGGTCGATATGGGACAAGATGCGATGCCAATTTACGAGGCTTTATTGCGTGAAGGAGTGATTGTCCGACCTGTTGCCAATTATGGACTACCGCATCATTTGCGTATCACCATTGGTACAGCAGAACAAAATAACCGTTGCTTAGCAGCTTTGGACAAGGTTTTATAATGATTAAACAACTCACTATTTTTGGCGTTGGTTTAATTGGCGGTTCGTTGGCTTTGGCATTAAAAAAAGCAGGCTATTGCCAGCAAGTAGTGGGTTGCAGTCGAAGTGCAGATCATTTGCAGCGAGCAGTTGATTTAGGGGTAATTGATCGCTACACCTTAAACCCAGCAGAGGCGGTAAAAGGTGCAGATATGATCTTGGTTGCTGTGCCAATGGGGGCGATGCAAGCGGTTTTTGCCAGTATCGCTGATCATCTTGAAGAGTATGCGGTGATGACCGATGCGGGGAGTGCAAAGGGTAGTGTAATTGCGGCGGCAAAAGCAGCTTTTGGAGAAATTCCTGCACAATTTGTTCCTGGGCATCCGATAGCAGGGCGTGAAAAAAGCAGTGTGGAAGCAGCGCTGGATGATTTATACACTGATCATAAAGTCATCTTAACACCGCTAGAAAATACCAATCCAGATGCCATTCAGCGGGTAACTAAAATGTGGCAAACCGCAGGGGCAGAGGTAGAAAATTTAGAGGTAGATCAGCATGATTTAGTGTTAGCGGCAACCAGTCATCTCCCCCATATATTAGCGTTTTCTTTTGTCAATACACTCGCCGAATCGGAACATTGCGATAAAATATTTCATTATGTGGCGGGGGGGTTTAAAGATTTTAGCCGTATCGCATCCAGTGATCCTGTCATGTGGCGTGATATTTGTTTGGAAAATAAAGGGGCGATTTTAAACGCTTTAGATAACTACCAGCAAAATTTATCGGACTTGGCAGAATTAATTAAAAATGAAGAAAGTGATGCATTGCTTAATGAATTTGAGAGCGCTAAAACAGAGCGAGATAAGCATATATAGTTTTTCAGATAAATAATTTCCTAATAATAAGGAGTGAAAGCTTCAGCTTTTCAGCCATCAAGATAAAATTTAATAAGCAAAATAATGAGATATATCAATGAATAATAAGATTACGTTTAAAACAAACCCGAAAGGAAAACTAATAGGTTCAGTGCGGGTAACAGGTGATAAATCTATTTCACATCGCTCCATTATGCTCGGTGCATTAGCTAATGGCACGACAGAAGTGAGTGGATTTCTAAATGGTGAAGATTGTCTGGCAACGATCAAAGCTTTTCGTGCAATGGGAGTTGAGATTGAAGGACCTGACAATGGCAATGTCATCCTACATGGTGTTGGTATGCAGGGTTTAAAAGCCCCTGATGCTGATCTGGATATGGGTAATTCGGGTACTGCAATGCGCTTATTAACGGGGATTATGGCTGGGCAGCGTTTTGCCTCTACTTTAGTGGGAGATAGCTCCCTTTCAACCCGTCCTATGCGTCGTATTACACGTCCACTTGAGCAAATGGGTGCCAGTATTGCAACAGGTGAGTCAGGTACACCGCCTTTATCTATACAAGGAGGGCATAAGTTAACGGGGATTCACTATGATTTGCCCGTTGCTAGCGCGCAGGTGAAATCAGCGGTTTTATTAGCAGGATTATATGCGAAGGGTGAGACCTCGGTGACTGAGCCAGCGGTGACGCGAGACCATACTGAGCGTATGTTGCGTGGTTTTGGTTATGAGGTGACGACTGATGGTAATCGCATGTCATTGCAAGGTGGCGGTGAGTTAACTGCTTGTAAAATTGATGTTCCAGCAGATATTTCATCGGCCGCCTTTTTTATGGTAGGTGCAAGTATTGCAACGGGGTCTGATTTAACCCTTGAGCATGTTGGGGTTAATCCTACACGCACAGGTATCATTGATATTTTAACCCTAATGGGGGCAGATATTACGTTGAGCAATCAAAAAGAAGCGGGAGGGGAGCCTGTTGCTGATATTCGTATTCGCTCAGCATCGCTTAAAGGGATTCAAATTCCTGAAGAATTAGTGCCATTAGCCATTGATGAATTTCCTGCACTCTTTGTTGCTGCTTGTTTTGCGGAAGGGCAAACTATCTTAACAGGTGCAGAAGAGTTGCGGGTTAAGGAAAGTGATCGTATTCAGGTGATGGCTGATGGTTTGCTTGCCTGTGGTGCTGATGT
>DRMS01000047.1 GCA_011322515.1 Leucothrix mucor | reverse complement strand
TTACTGGCATCAATAAAAATATTGCCAGGATGCATATCTGCATGGAAGAAATTATGGGTAAAGACCTGTGTAAAAAATATTTCTACACCACGTTCCGCTAGGCGTTTCATATTGACACCCTGTGCATTTAACAGTGCTATATCACCACTGGGAACACCATAAATACGCTCCATGACGAGTACATTAGTGGAGCTTTGATTCCAATAAATATCAGGGATATAAAGATCTTTTGACTCTTTAAAATTACGCCTTAACTGCCCTGCATTGGCAGCTTCACGCAATAAATCCAGTTCATCAATAATGGTTTTTTCATATTCTTTAACCACCTCAACAGGGCGTAGACGCTTTCCTGTATTGCCAGAACGTTGTAACACTTTTGCCATAAGATACATTAGCTCAATGTCATGGCGAATGGTTTTTTCAATTTCTGGACGCACTACTTTTACAATCACACTTTCGCCTGAGTGCAGTGTGGCGGAATGAACCTGTGCGATGGAAGCCGATGCCAGAGGCTTATCTTCAAATGTTTTAAAGATGGCATTAATCGGCTGATCTAACTCCCTTTCAATAATTTTACGCGCTAGCGGTGTAGGAAAGGGAGGGACATTATCCTGTAATTTTGCTAATTCATCGGCAATATCTTCATCTAACATATCGCGGCGTGTGGAGAGCATTTGACCTAGTTTGATGAATACAGGACCAAGATCTTCTAGTGCCAAGCGAATTTTCTCACCACGCGACATTGGCTCTTTCTTTTTCCAATTCCAAGGCGATAAATGATAAATAAAGCGGAATTTTTTAAGGGCAGGAAGAGAGTAAAATAGATCGTCTAATCCATAACGAATCAGGACACGATTGATTTCAATCATGCGCAAGGTTTGATTGACTATATTCATTTATTTATCAGCATCATCCTTATCGATGTATTGATTGATCTTTGCTTCCAAGCGGTCAACACTCATACGCAAATCATCAACCTCATCCAGATAATGATTTATCTCTTCCTCGGCTGGCGTTAATCGTACTTCTTCTGTTAAGTAGTTAGATGTTTTTGAGTGCATGGATTGCTTTTTTTCTTTAACCCATTGGCTACTATCATAAGCCGCTTGCGCTACATGCTCCGCAACCATACCACCAACAAAATTTGACAATAAACCTTCCCAATCAATATCAACCTCACTAAGAATACGACTAAACTCTGCACCTAAATGGGTATCACCTTCAATACTCGCATCGCTATCTAATAAGGTTTTACCTGAATGACTAGAAGTGCCAAGGCGCATTAATGTCATGGGTGCGCCTTTGATAGTGGTATCAGGCTCGCCCTCATAATTTCCCATCACCGCTATATCATTTTGATCGGGGAGAAAATAGAGTTTCAGCTCTAAACCACTAATATGCAGACAGATAATTTTACCTTGCATATTATTAAATTTGGGCAAGGTATTACCATCCAGTGTTAGCCAAGCATTTAATGAGGTTTCGATGCTAGCCAGTATGCTCGTTGATAATTGCATTGTATTTTTAGAATTTATAGCCAGTATGGAGCGCAACAATACCGCCTGTCATATTATGATAAGCGGTACGCTCAAAGCCCGCATCGTCCATCATGCCCTTTAAGGTTTCCTGATCAGGATGCATACGAATTGACTCTGCTAGATAACGATAACTGTCCTCATCATTCGCCACTAATTTACCAATCAGAGGCAATAATTTGAATGAATATTGATCGTAAACAAAATCCAGACCAGGCACAACAGGCTTGGAAAATTCAAGGATCATTAATTTCCCTCCTGGTTTCAAGGTGCGTAACATAGAACGTAATGCGGCCTCTTTATCGGTCACATTACGCAAGCCAAAGGCAATCGTAATGACATTGAAATAATTATCAGGAAACGGTAAACACTCTGCATTTGCCTGCACATATTCCACATTACCCGCAATGCCCATATTGATTAAGCGCTCACGCCCGTTTTCCAGCATTGAGCCATTAATATCGGATAAAATGACCTTCCCTTCTTTACCCACAATGCGCGAAAATTTAGCCGCCAAATCACCTGTCCCACCCGCAAGATCAAGGATGGTATCACCACTCTTTGCGCCTGAAGTTTCAATGGTATAACGCTTCCATAAACGATGCACACCTGCCGACATCAAGTCATTCATGACATCGTATTTATCTGCCACCGAGTGAAACACATCAGCAACTTTATTTGCCTTCTCCCCAACAGGGACTTGCTGATAACCAAAATGAGTGGATTGTTCTGAGGTTTTATTTTCCATGGGTTCATTCCTGATGAATCTGATTGAGGTATTGTAGCAATCTTATAGTGGTTTATGCTATAGGGTTTCGTTTATAAATAATAGCTATAGACATTCAGATATTAAACTTCCATTTTTCCAAATTCGAAAGGCTTTGTATCAGCCTCAACAGGATTAACTTTGGACTACCAGTTTAAGA
>DRMS01000046.1 GCA_011322515.1 Leucothrix mucor | reverse complement strand
GTCCACTGCCTACCTTTATACTCATCCCAACTGACTTTAAATATCTCAGGAATACTACTGTAATCCAAGGTATCAACAACTGCCTTACCTGAGGATATTTTCCTTTTATAGTCCGCTATTTCCTGCTTTGCCTGATCTACGGTAATGATATTTTTTGCAATCAAAAGTTGACCATAAGATTTGCGCACACCTATTTTATTACGAATCGCTTTATACATAACAGGCTGCGTCATGGCTGGCTCATCAGCTTCATTATGCCCATGTTTGCGATAGCACAAAAGATCAATCACAATATCCTTTCGAAAACGCAGACGGTAATCCAATGCAATCTGCGCTGCAAAAATAACTGCTTCAGGATCGTCTCCATTGACATGCAATATCGGCGCATTGACCATTTTTGCTACATCCGTTGGATAATAAGAACTGCGACTGTCCAAATCAGTACTCGTCGTAAATCCAATCTGATTATTGATAACAATATGTACCGTGCCATGGATATGATAACCACGTGTTTGCGACATATTAAGGGTTTCCATCACCACGCCTTGCCCTGCAAATGCCGCATCACCATGAATCACCACCGCAACAACCTGCCCGCCTTGATCGGTACGACGATCCTTACGCGCGCGCACTGCACCTGCGACCACAGGGCTAATAATCTCCAAATGAGAAGGATTAAATGCTAATGATAAATGCATTGGGTCTTCAACCGTCTGAATACTGCACGCATAGCCTTTATGGTATTTCACATCCCCCATATAATAAGGATCACTAGGAATACCCTCAAACTCTTTAAATAGCTCATCGGTAGACTTGCCCATAATATTAATCAGCACATTTAAGCGCCCACGATGTGCCATACCGAGAATAATTTCACGGATTTTCTGACCACCCGCATGATGTACAATTTCATGTAGTAACGGAATAAGGCTATCGCCCCCTTCTAGAGAAAAACGTTTCTGCCCTGTGTATTTAGTGTGTAGATAACGTTCTAATGTTTCTGCCGCAACTAATTGTTGGTAAAGCTCTTTTTTACGTGAGGATGGAATATCAGATTTTGACTCACAGCTTTCTAAACGTTGCTGAATCCACTGCTTCTCCTCTCTATCCATAATATGCATATACTCAATGCCAATACTACCCGTATACGTATTACGCAATGCACGATAGATATTATCAATCGTTGGTTTGCTACAAAGATGGAAGCTACCTAGATTAAACTCACGCTCAGGATCAATATTCTTATCCAAGCCATAATGTTGCAAACTCAACTCTTCTAATCCTACAGTAATTTTTTTGTCTGCCAATGGATTTGTATTTGCAATCAAATGACCAATGGTTCGATAGGCATCAATAAGTTGTAACACATGCACTTGCTGTCGCTCAGACTGTAATAAACTTTCAGCAATACTCGCATCAACCGCTTCATTAGGGGCTTTAGAATGCAGTTTACTGGTGCGAAACTGTCGCCGCATATATGAGTGATTATTGCCATTTTGAAACTCAATCGGTACGGGCATCGTAGAAAAATACGTCTGCCAACCAGTAGAAACCGAGTTCGGATCTTTGAGGTAAGATTCAAATAATAGCTCCAGATACACTGCATTTTCCCCATCCAATAATGAATCGGATATATCATCTGCGCTACCATTCATCATGGTGTTACCATTATTCATATTCATACCCGTTATATCCTAATTAAATGTTGTTATATATTTTTAGTGTGGCTTTGGTTTCATGTCAAGCAAGAAGAATATGAGTGATATTGGGATAAATAAAAAGAACTTTAGGATCAATAGCTTAAATATTTAATAATTGTCTTGATTGGTTTTATTAATAGAGATTATGAGGTTTAATAGAGAGGTTGCGTATGAGAATAGGGAGCAAGGAAAGTTTTCACACTCCCTCTCCCCTGAATCCTACGTGTGGTCTTCCCGCAACAACTCTCCAGTTGATAGTTCAGCTATCAGTTTAAGGCGCGGGACAAGTATTTATCCACATCCTTCGACAAGCTCAGGAGCGGTGTCCTGAGTCAATCGAAGAGCTAGTTCCCTGATCTTGTCGAAGGGTTTAGTGTTTTGTTTTTTACTCAGAGGGCAGTATATTCTTTCCTTTAGTGGGAATTACTGCTAATCCCTTGCCCCATGATCACAGGCAAATCTGCTACCATTTCTTGACTAAACTGCGGGGCATCCTTGGTAAACAATAAAATCACGGTTGATCCCATATTAAAGCGCCCCATTTCTTCGCCTTTTTTTAGACTCACCTGTTGATCTGAATACATTTTAGAGGAAAGCTTCTTCCCTTTAGGAGGCGTAATTAAACCATCCCAAACGGTTTCTATCGCTGCAACATTAATTGCCCCCACGAGCACCATCGCCATTTCTCCATATTCCGTATCAAATAGCGCAACTACACGTTCATTACGCGCAAATAAATTAGGTACTGTTCGCGCAGTATGTGGGGCAACGCTAAATAATCGTCCAGGAATATGAATTTGTTGCTTTAATGTACCAGCACAAGGCATATGAATACGATGATAATCTCTGGGTGATAAATAAATCGTTGCAAACCAACCCTGTGTAAATTTTTCGGCAATTTCAGCGTCACCGCCTAATAAGGCTTGGGCATTGTAATAATGATCTTTAGCCTGAAAGATTTCTCCCTCTTTAATCGTAGCTATCTGACTAATACAGCCATCAACAGGACTCACTAAATCGGCACTGGCAATGGGTCTTAGCGCGGGTTTAATCGGGCGCGTAAAAAATTCATTAAACGTTTTATAGCTAGCAGGATCAGGATTAACCGCTTGCTGGAGGTCAACATTAAAGACCCTGCTAAATTTTACAATCGCTTTCGGCACATAGGCGGACTCTATACGCGTTAGTTTATAGATAAGCCGTGAAATAGCATGATGAGGTAGAGCGTAAAGAGGCCATGATTTGATATAATCAGTCAATGAAGCGCGCATTTTAGGTTTCCAGAATCTTAAAAATAAGAGATGATACTGGACAGAGGTTTTAAAACAAATATGAATATTGATAATCTAAAAACAGCCAAAGATTTTATTCGCTGGGGCGCAAGCCGTTTTAGCGAGGCTAATCTTAGCTACGGACATGGAATGTCTTCTGCATTAGATGAGGCTGTTTATCTGGTACTAAATACCTTACATTTACCCGTTGACACCCCTAATAGCTATTGGGATGGACGCTTAACACCAACAGAAATCGAAGCGGTAAAAACACTCCTGCTTCGACGCATTAATGAACGCAAACCTGCTGCCTATTTAACCAATGAAGGCTGGTTTGCGGGTCTACCTTTTTATGTTGACGAGCGCGTATTAGTACCCCGCTCTCCGATTGCAGAATTAGTAGAAAAACAATTTGCCCCTTGGGTAGAACCTGATGGTGTTGGTACTATTTTAGATTTATGTACAGGAAGCGGCTGTATCGGTATTGCAAGTGCCTATGCTTTCGCCAATGCTAGCGTTGATTTAGCTGACATTTCTCAAGATGCGATTGATGTAGCTAATATAAATATCCAGCGTCACGATGCTGTGCAACAAGTAGAGGCAATATGCTCTAATTTATTTAGCAATCTAGAAGGTAAAAAATACGATATAATAGTGAGTAATCCGCCTTATGTTGATGTCGAAGATATGTCGGCATTAACGGATGAGTTTTTACATGAGCCAGAATTAGGCTTGAGTTCTGGTAAAAATGGACTAGATTTAACAATAAAGATACTGCATCAAGCCGCTGATTATCTAAATGAAAATGGCATTCTCGTGGTTGAAGTTGGCAATAGCCAGTACGCATTGCAACAACAGTTTCATAATGTACCATTTCATTGGTTAGAGTTTGAGCGTGGCGGGGATGGGGTATTTTTGTTAGATAAGCATCAGTTGGGCTTATTTTTTGGGAGATAATATATAGATGATATCTAAATTATTTGTTCTATTTACGCTATTACTGCTAATGGAAGGCGTGCTAGCTTGTAAACCAGTACGCTATATTGGCGAATTTAAAATAACTCAATCATCTTCTCAAACTCCTCAAAAGCCAGATTTTATACTCGACAATATTAAGCGTGGAAAGAAAATACAGCAACGAAAGACATCCTGTGATTGGATGATCACCAGAGGGACTCTTTTTCTCAAATTAAAAACCATACCTAAAGTAGCACAAGGGTATATCTTTGAAATTATTGAAGGTAAGCTTGAAGATAATTCTATTTTTAAAAGGTTTGCGGGAAAACCAGTAAAAATAATCTACCCAAGAGACGAGAAACAAATGTACCAATTTTCATGGCTTGATGGCAATTCTGATAGCCAAGAAGCATTCAATATCAACGTTAAAATTACAGCTTTTTCTCTCTCAGGGAAAAAAAGCAGACCTCAGTATTTAACCATCACACATAAAGGTGTGAATATTAAGAAACCCAGCCCTAGTTTTTGGAGTGGACTATCACAATCCCTTCAGCGATAAGGAGCCACATAAACAATAGCGCCAATAGAATAGTTACTTTTTCCAAAACAAACTCGGGGATGGAGGAAAATATGGATAAACACGGAAATATGTTTTCACTTGATGAAAAAAAAGGTCTAGGCAGTGAACATCACACCCTATTTATTGAGAATATACCTGAGGAAAGACATCCTATTGAGGATGCTCCCTTTCAATTTTATATTGTTCCCTCACACAAATTATTTAGGGTTTTTATTTCTTCCTTTTCAGAAAATAAAAAAGGCCTACATGCTATTTTTAATGAATTACGCAAAGCGGATTCTTATGATCGTTTAGAACTACGCATTAATTCTGATGGAGGTCTAGTCACAGAAGGTCAGCAGTTTTTTAATATCATTCTAGAAATATTTACAGATAACACCGCTACTATGCTTGATAATCATGGTTATAGCATGGGTGCATTGCTGTTCTGTATGGGTCAACGTCGTATTATTTATCCCTACTCAGAAATCATGTTTCATAACTATACACATGGAGCTTGGGGAAAGGGCGAAAATGTTAAAAGCCATGTAAAGCACACCGCACGAAGTTTAACTTCTTTCTTTAAAGATATTACTGTTAATCAGGGATTTCTAACCAAGAAAGAATTTAAAGAAATGCTGTTAGGTAAAGATTTTTGGATGGATAGCAAAGAAATGTGCAAGCGTGGTATCGCTACCCATGTTGTTATTTGGGGCGAAACGATTACCGCTAAAAAATATCTTAAATTTTTGAAAAAGGAAAAAAAAGCGAAAAAGGCGAAGAAAAAAGCCAAAAATAAGTCAAGTAATCAGTAGAAGGTCAAAATAAATGAGCAAAATATTAGATTTATAATTTTTCACATAAATAATTGCACCCTTCGACTTGGCTCAGGGTACAGCTCCCTGAGCCAAGTCGAAGGGTGCGGAAATTTAATAAATGAATGTCTATAGGAAGTTTTAAGTAATGAATCTACCCATATTGCGCTAATTTTTTGTTCCTGATTGGAACATCTCAAGAGGCGCATAGTCGCTCTATGCAACGATTGAGATGATTCAAACAGGGGCGACAAAAGGGCAAGTAAGATGGGTAGAATCATTGCTTGGAACTTCCTTATTGCATCCCCTGCTTAACTGAATACTTAGATCAGCATTCTCATATATCAATTAACAGTTCGCTAGTCCATATATATATGTTTCGGAAAAACAAAGTTTTTGAAACAAGCCATATAGATTAATATTATTATGCATATTGATTTATTGAATAATGATGTGATTTTGTCTTTTTGCCCAAAGGGCATCATGTTCAGTATTACGCGAGACGATTTAACGTCTGACACAAGAGATCAATGCGATCTGCTTGGACAAACAGCTTATTGCTTTTACGTTCTGCACAAAAATACCCCTTTGATTTTGTTATAGCGAAACCTAGGCGAGCATAATATTGTCTTACTTCTTTAAGGCTAATTGGTTGCATGATATTTCCCCAAATAATAATGTTTAGTGTAGGAGGTATTATAGGCGAGCAAATATTAATCAAAGCTTAATAAGTATGCTATTTATATAAAATAACAAAGGCTTAAACGATAGTTAGAAGAAATCACTCTAAGAGATATTAATGAAAGGTTAAGAAAAAATTGAACTTTATACTCTGTTTGTAAAAAAGTGTCAACGGGGAAATGAATGATGCCAGCAGTTATGGGAGGTCGTGGCAACGTGCTATCCCGTATTATGTAAACTACTTTTCTATTGGATGAAGGATGCTAAATTTTTGTTAGATTTATTATGATTTCCTACTTACAATATTTTCACCAAAGTAAAAATTCACTCATTTTACAAGCACCTGATTTAGATATAGACATTCATTTATTAAATTTCCGCACCCTTCGACTCCGCTCAGGGAGCTGTACCTTGAGCGGAGTCGAAGGGTGCAATTATTTATGTGAAAAACTATAGGTAATAAATGGCTATTTTTGGTTTAAGCCAAAATTTCTCTGTACAAAGCCAAAACTGGCAAAGATATCGACTTAGGAACGTACACGGAATAACTTCCCGAAGTTCTAACGCAGAATTTTTATTTCAGATGGGATGAACTCATGAGGCGCATAGTCACTCTACGCAACGAATGAGATCATCCAAGATGGAATAAACAGTAAGTTAGAGATCGGGAAGTTGTTTCGTGCTCCTTCCTTAGTAGTTAGCAAGTACACAGAGTCATCTAACAACCCTGCAATACCCATCCAATTTTAACTCTATAATCCAGTCCACCCGCTGGCGCATGCTGCCATGAAATATCTAGCGAGCACCCTGCTCTTCCTCGCGGGTCACAATGCAATAAAGGTCGGGTAGTGATTGTTGCATTAGCATAACGGCGCATGCTGTATTCTAGCTCTGCGCTGTTGAATACT
>DRMS01000045.1 GCA_011322515.1 Leucothrix mucor | reverse complement strand
TGATAATTTTAGGCAAAGGTCCTTTAGAGCGGCTTGCTAATGTCGCTGTTGATTCTGTGAGTTTTTCACCCAAGTGGCTACTTTGAATAAAACGATTAATTTTCATAATATTGTTATAAATTCAGATGGTTATTATCCATTAATAAAGTTGCTAGATGAAAAAGCTAAAATTTTCACGTTTTGAGAGTATTTTTGTACCCTAAAATATAACTGTTGATATTACGAGGGGGTAATCTCAGGAGCTAGTTCTTAGTTTATCATTATAATAGCTAGTCATAGAATATTTTTATCTGTGTCTAAAAAAACTATGAAGTATACCTTTGAGCAACCTCTTATCTTGTTTAACTGTGTTCTTATTATGCAAACAGATTACACTAATAACACTTAATAATAACAAAACAGGGCTATATTTATGTCTAAAATAAGACCAATAACATTGATTGCGCTTACATCTTTACTCCTTTTATCAGCTTGTGGAGGGAGTAGTCGTGTTGCAACAGCAGAGGCAGATCAATATGCAAACCTTCTTGAGCATGAGCAAAGAACATTAGAACAGGCAAAAGGGGTGCAGGAGTTGTTAAATAAAACATTTGAGGAGCGTTTAGGCGCATTGAAATAGAGATTAGGCGACTCTAAAAAAATAAACGTGCAAATAGCTTGATGAGGTTTTTCATAGGCAAGGCTTGGGAGGTAGGTAATGTTTATTCCCTTGTTAAGGAAGTTCCAAGCAATGATTTTACCTATCTTACTTGCCCTTTTGCTCCTGCTTGAATCATCTCAATCGTTGCGTAGAGCAACTATGGGTTACCAACTTAAGGTGGGACAAGTAACGTCATGGCAAATAACCCGTACCCTTCGACAAGCTCAGGGAACTAGCCCTTCGGTAGACTCAGGACATCGCTTCCTGAGCTTGTCGAAGGGTACGGGTGAATAGCAGAAACATGAGCTGTTCAGCCTTAAACTGGTAACCGAAAAAACGAAAATTTAATAAGCCTTTGAATTTATGGAGTGTCCCAGCTTAAATTAGTAGCCCAACTATGCGCCTCTTGAGATGCTCCAGTCAGGAACAAAAAATCAGCGCAATATTGGTAAATTCATTACTTGAAACTTCCTAAATATAATCCTTGGAGTAGTCTATAGGTGCTTGCTTACTCTTGAATCCTCAATGCTGCGGTCAACAACTTAGCAGTAACATCAACAACAGGAATTACCCGATCATATTGCATGCGCTTAGGACCGACTACACCTAGTACACCTATCTGATCATCATCTAAGCGGTAGGGCGCTGTCACCACGCTACAATCATCAAAAATGGTATAGCCTGACTCTTTGCCTATAAAAATCTGTACACCATCGGCTTGAAGGCATTTATCCAGCAGACTTAATACATCGCGTTTTTGATTAAAAGCGGCAAATAATTGGCGTAGTTTTTGAATATCACCAAGGTCATCATAGTCCATCAGATTGGTTTTACCAGCAATGACACAGCTTTCAGCAATCGTGTCCTCCCCCAAATCCAATGCTTTTTCACCTAGTTCAATGGCTGAGATCATCATTTGATTCATGTCTTTGCGTACTTGTTTCATATCCTTCAATAAAACATCACGCGCTTGTGATAAGTCTTTTCCAACTAAAACCTCATTGAGATAATTACTCGATTGCTGTAATTCAGCACTGTTAAAATGACGTTCTACCTGAATAATACGGTTTTGCACATCATTATTTGCCATAACCAGAACCACTAAAATCTGTGTGGCTGAGAGCTGTAAAAATTCAATATGGCGTATGGCAATCACTTGCGCCCTTGGTATGCTGATAATACCTGCAAACTGGGTGATCCCTGATAGCACGCTTGATGCGGACTGGATTAAGCTATTGACCGATTGTTGGCGATTAAGCTTTTCTTCAACAGCTTGTAATATAGGCGCATCAAGAGGGTTAATATTTACCATTGTATCGACAAATAAGCGATAGCCGCGCGAGGTGGGAACACGCCCAGCAGAGGTGTGAGGCGCATGGATATAACCCTTTTTCTCTAACGATGACATCACATTACGGATAGTTGCAGGGCTGAGTTGTAAACCGCTACGCCGTGCCAGTGTAGTTGAAGCGACAGGCTGACCATCCTCAATATAGCCCTCGACCAGCACTTTTAATAAGTGCTTGGCGCGATTATTTAAATCTGCTACTTGGCTAGGCATATAATTGATGTTCCTGATATGATAAGAGTGAAAGCTTTAGAGACTGTGCAAGTATTTTGGGATAAAAGAAAAATGAGGAAAATTTTTCATAGTTTGTTTAAAAATTAAGATAATAGCGAGTTATTAGCTTGATTTTTGAGCGAAATATAGAGAATTTTAACCATTTTTATTTGTTCTATAGACATTCATTTATTAAATTTACGCACCCTTCGACTCCGCTCAGGGTACAGCTCCCTGAGCGGAGTCGAAGGGTGCAATTATTTATGTGAAAAACTATACGAATATTTGC
>DRMS01000044.1 GCA_011322515.1 Leucothrix mucor | reverse complement strand
TATCTAATAAGCGTGCCTTTCCCAACCATACTGCACCCAGTAACACCAGTTCACTATCCTCTACAGAGGCTATCTGTAAATCCTTTACACGCCTCACTTCAATATAATCTGCTTTAAACCCTGCTTTGTTTAATTCATTAGCTGCTTGAGATTGCAGTTTTATAAAATTTTTATTGCCATTTTTAATCGCGCTAACGATTAACTGTAATTGTTGCTGAAATAATGCGGCAATGCAGCGTTCTTGCTGAGTCAAATAGCCATTACGAGAACTCATTGCTAGACCATCTGACTCTCTAACCGTAGCAATGCCGATGACCTCAATCGGCATATTAAGATCAATCACCATTGTTTTTACCAACATTAATTGCTGAAAATCTTTCTGCCCAAAAACGGCAAACTCAGGCATCACTATATTAAATAGCTTATTAACAATAGTCGAGACCCCTGAAAAATGCCCGATCCGCGATTTTCCTTCCAGTATTTCACCCAAAATAGGCACTTCAACGCGCGTTGTTGCTTCTCCATCAGGATATAGTGCATCAACCGATGGTGTAAAAACCAAGTCACACCCAGCTAGCTCCAATTTTTCTTTATCGTTATCCAATGTCTTTGGATAAGCCTCCAAGTCTGCTTTTTTATCAAACTGGATCGGGTTAACGAAAATTGAAACAACCACTTTATCTGCCCGCTTACTAGCCTCTGTCACCAATTCAATATGACCTGCGTGAAGATTCCCCATAGTCGGTACAAAGGCTATTATTTGTCCCTGTTGTTTCCATTGTTTAAGCTGCTTTCTTAGTGATGATATTTTAGAGTAATGAAGCATCAGACAAAACACTGCTCATTAGATGGAAAAGTTTGCGCCTTAACATGGCTAACAAAATCTGCAACGGCACCTGCAACACCCTTCGATTCACCTGTTAAGAAATCTTGAGAAAAACTGGGTGCTTTTCTTGAAATACCCAGCATATCTTGCAATACCAACACTTGACCATCACAATCACGCCCTGCTCCGATACCTATGGTTGGCACTTCCAATGCCTCTGTCACTGTCTTCGCCAATGAAATAGGAACACACTCCATTAAAACCATATCCGCACCCGCATCTTGCAATAAAAGCGCATCATTGAGAATTTTATCAGCCACTTTCTGATCCCTTCCTTGCACAAAATAACCGCCTAATTTATGTACTGATTGTGGTTGCAACCCCAAATGCGCGCACACTGGCACACCGTGACGCGTTAATTGTGCCACATTTTCAATCTGCGCTTTACCGCCTTCCATTTTCACCATATGCGCTCCACCTTGTTGCATTAGCCGCGTGGCATTTTTTATTGCTTGCTTAGGAGAAGTACAACTCATAAACGGCAAATCACCCAATACCAGAGAATGCTTACATTCTGGCGAGACTATTCTTGTGTGATAAACCATATCATCCATTGTTACAGGAACGGTTGAATCATGCCCTTGCATCACCATTCCTAGAGAATCCCCTACTAAAATAACATCAACCGACTGCTGATTTAAAATTCGTGCAAAACTGGCATCATAAGCCGTTAGCATGGCGATTTTATCGCCTTCTTGCTTCATTTTACGTAGCTTTTTTACGGTTATTGTAGCCATCTATGACTCTCCTAGCGGGAAATTAACTGTACTTCATCAGCAGGGACTTTGGAAATGCATTGCTCCAGCGTTCGCCCATTAGGAAACACAAGATCAGGTGATAAGTCTTGTAACGGATATAATACAAACGAACGCTCACATATCCACGGATGCGGGACAGTAAGTGTTTCAGACTCAATAATCATATTGCCATAAAGCAATAAATCAAGGTCTAGTGTGCGCGCACCCCAACGCTTTCCATCCCGTACTCTATCATTATTTTTTTCTATTTTTTGCAACGCCATCAACAAATCATGTGCTGGCAACTTAGTTTCAAATTGTGCAACTGCATTTATATAATCAGGCTGGTCTTGTGGACCATAAGGTTTGCTTTGGTAATAGCGGGATAGTGTTATATTTTTGATTTGCTGGTGCGCTTGTAATTCTTGAACGGCTTTATCTAAATAGGCGACTGAATCACCTAAATTACTTCCAAGCCCAATAAATATTTTCTGCATAATTTTAAGTCTTGGGATCAACCAGAAGAAAAAATTCTCTCGAAAAGACGCAGAGTACGCCAAGAAAAAACCTCCTTTGCTTACCCTGCTCTTTTGCGGGCTATCAATTTAAGATGAGACAGCCGTTTAATATTCTGTAGCCTGTGTTGAGGTACAAAGCACAGGAGCGTTAATGTGATGCCTCTATTCTTCCAAGTCCTCCATGCGCTTCATGATCAAATTATTTGTTAAAATCTATGGCTACCAACTTAAGGTGGGACAAGTAAAGTCATAGCAAACAACCCGCACCCTTCGACAAACTCAGGGAACTAGCTTCCTGAGCTTGTCGAAGGGTGCGGGTGAATAGCAGAAACATCAACTGTCCCACCTTAAACTGGTAGCCAAGTCTATTTCCTTCGTCTACGCCGACCTGATCGATTACGTTTTGGAGAACTTGCTGCATTGCACATTGCTAATTGATCTTCGGAGCTAAGCTCCTGAAACAGCGTCCACCATTTACAATCTTCTTCAAATGGTTCGCCTGATGATGCACGCAAGCACATAAAGTCATAAGCCGCACGAAAGCGTTTATTGCCAATAAAATTAAGCGCGCGGCGACAAGCTTTAAATTGAAAACGCCCCTGCATTGTCCAGATTTCACGAGTAACATTGCTAAACCTGCGTGGCACTGCGGTACTTTTAACCTGATGACCCAATACATCAGATGCTGCCATATGCATTGACTGTAAATCAGGATTACCTAATTCACGGTACATTTGCGCACCTTTTTGCACCTGATGCCATAACATAACGGCAAATAAGAATGCGGGGGTAACAGGTTTTCCTGCGCGAATGCGCTTATCGGTATTGGTTAATGCTGCCATTACTAAATTAAAGAATAGACCCGACTTATCTTCTTCTAAACTTTGCTCTGCAAGCGGGAATAAACAAGAAAATAGCGCGTACTTACGTAGTAAATTCAGCGTCAATACTGCCTTGCCGCTATGAAAGAGCTTTAATGTTTCATCAAACAAACGTGCTGGTGCAATAGTTGATAATAGCTCCGATAACTCGCAGATTGGGGTTTGAGTTTCAATCTCTAAGGTGAAATCCAGCTTTGCCATAAAACGAATGCCACGCAACATTCTAACGGGGTCTTCCCGATAGCGCATTTTAGGATCACCTATTAAGCGCAATTGCTGTCGCTTAATATCACCCATGCCATCAACAAAGTCGAGTACATCACCTGTACTTAATTCGTAAAATAACGCATTGATGGTAAAATCACGCCGCACCGCATCTTCCGCCACTGTCCCGTACACATTATCATGAATAATACGCCCATCATGACTAACCTGACCTTTATCAGACTCATCATGTGGTGCACGAAAAGTTGCAACTTCAAGATATTCACGCCCAAAATGAACATGAGCAAGGCGAAAACGTCGCCCTATTATGCGGGTGGAAGGCAATACTTTTTTGATTTGTTCAGGATGAGCACTGGTTGCAATATCAAAATCTTTAGGTTGCTTGCCGAGCAATAAGTCACGAACAGCACCACCGACCAGATAGGCTTCATAACCTGCCTTGGTTAACGCTTTTAAAATGGTTTGGGCTTTTTTACAAATCTGCCTTTCATTGATGCCATGCTCAGAGAAAGGAATACGCACTACATCCTTCATTGAACAACCTTATAGGCTAACGCTAGCCGATAATAAAAACTCCGTTTTAAATACAACTCCATTGATTAAACCTAATGTGAAAATATAGTAGAATTTGACCATTTTAACATGAAAATCAGCTATGTGATAGAGAGCATGTGGCACAATAGAGACACTAAAGGAATATGCCTAACAAATTAACCTATACTAAAAAATCTGGATTATTAGAAAATGCACGACAAGTCCCCTCGCCAAATTTTGATGAGCGTCCGAATGAAAGTGATATTAGTCTCATCATTATTCACAATATTAGCCTTCCTCCAGGGCAGTTTGGTGAAGCATGGATTGATAAGTTATTTACTAATCAACTACCCAAAGACACACATCCTTTTTTTGCTGAAATTCATACCTTACGTGTTTCCAGTCATTTATTAATTCGCCGTGATGGTGAGGTCGTTCAGTATGTTCCATTTCATAAACGTGCTTGGCATGCTGGAATTTCACAGTTTCAGGGCAGAGAAGTTTGTAATGATTTTTCGATTGGGATTGAGCTAGAAGGAACAGATAAGCAAGCGTTTACTGACATACAATATAGGCAACTTGAAGCAACCATTAAGCAACTACAACAGCACTACCCTCGTCTAAAAAAAGGCAATATTACAGGTCACCAACATATTGCACCTAATCGGAAAACAGATCCTGGTGAATTTTTTGACTGGCAACGACTATCGGTAGCTTTAGATCAAGACTTGCCTGCTAATGCAAGTGATGCAAAAAAATAGTCAAACTGAGAAGGTAAGGAAGTTTCAAGTTTCAAGTAATGAATTTACCTCTATTGCGCTGATTTTTTGTTCCTGATTGGAACTTCCTAACCCTTGTTGAGCATCCTCATTTGCCTGTTGATACTTTTTTATAAATGGAGTGTAAAATTTATCTTATTATCTCACTGATGCCGTTAGGCGGAGGCGGGTAAAATAACACCACTAACGCCTCGCCTAACGGCATCAGTATGGGAAAAGATAAACTGTTCATTCCTTTTTTTCTAATTTCTTTATAATAATGAAAAAAAGAATAAATTACTTTTCCATTTGCTGAAAAATACCCTATTGTTATTGTAAATCTAAAATATTGGTTACAGTGCCACTATCTTTTGGAGCATCTGTTTTGATCAAACCTCCATCACTAGTAGATAAATCACCCAAACTAGTAATACCTGTTGCATCCCCTAATTCACGATCAGCCGCGACCTCCTTATAGTCATCGACAGAGCAACCCGTCTCTGGCGCATTTCTTCCTAGACTTTCAATACTACAGCCTGAAGACTTGAGTGATGAGGCAACAGCCGTTTCCGTTATTGATTGTAGCTCCACTGGGGCGGTCTTTTGTGTGGCTAAATCACTCGTATGCTCAATAGAAGATAAGGTCGCCATAGAGCCTGATCGTGAAGCGGCATAATCTTCATATAGGTGCGAGATAAAAATTGCACCAACAGCAATGCCTGTAACAAATAGAAATGCGCCAGAAATTATTTTGATAACATCTGGTTGATTTGCTTCTGCGCTTTCATCAAGAAGGACTAAATTGTGATATTTTTTTTGAGTTGTCATTGTGATACATCTTTAGGGTTCAGGAGGTTTCAAGTAATGAACTACTTCAAGCAGAAGAGCATAATAAATCAACAAAATAAACGAGCAAAATATTAGATTTACTGTGTCCTCCTACAGAATGACTGCACGACTAATTTTAAGATGAGACAGCTAATGCTAGATTGAGTCAGTTTTATTGCTATGCAGTAAAATCTAACACAACCTATCTTAATTCATCTATCCCTTCTTAAATTGATAGCCTTAACAGGAGAAGCAATGAGAACAGAGCAGTTTCATACAAAAAGGTATTTTTAAGCATTCTTCATTAGAAATAAAAAGTAATTCACATTTTTCATTTCGGGAATGATAATTAACTGCCAATTAGCTATGAAGCATGCCAATTTTTTGCAAAATGTAGTTTTCTCACTGACTATTTTTAGGACTCGCATTATTTATCTCCAAGCCCTTACCTATAGGTAATTAAATATATCATTTGTTGTGAACAATAGTTGCCATGTTTAGCTCAACTTGTAAGCATATTAATATAAAAACAAGCAATATAAGAATAAATATCACTCAGTCATAAGTATTTATATATCTTCACCATAAGCTTTATTTTTAATGACTGCCTGTATTTTGCTGACTAAGGTTGTTTTTTCCACGAAACTCGGTCATTAAAATATTATCAAAGTATCAATTCATAAAAGTATCAATTCATAGTTGAATTATTAACTTAAAAAATCTATCCTCAGGCTTTTTTAAGGATTTATCCAATAAGCTGGAAGTCATAATAAATCTAACAAAATTTTCGACGTTTATTTTCAAACTTTAAGGTATTGTTGAGCCGCATAGTAGGCTACGCGCCATAGGAAATACTCTTGGCATGTACCGATAACGCAGAGGATCGGAAAATAACTTGCTATACCCCACTTTTTGGCTACCAGCAAAAGGTTAGATTTATTGTATCCTCCTGCTTAAGCCCTCAGCTCAGATAGATAACAACTTATGACAATCATTCCGTTCTTAAAAGAACAAAATTTCCTCATAAATATTCTACTGACAGGAATATTATTTACCCTCCCCTCAGCAAGCTTTTCAAGTGAATTTGATTACCCCGATTCGCAAAATAACATCATTGATTCAGTAAATGATAAACTCTATGACTACTACGCTTTTGATAAGTGTCGCTCGCTTCAAGCTAAACCTTTTAATCATCAATCACAAAAGAAAAAACTGATTATTATTGGCGATAGCCAAGGCTGTGATTTTCTTAATGGCATGATCGAAAATGGCTATTTGAGAAACTATCAGATTCAATTTCGTTTCATTCCCTACGCCTGCCAAAAAGTGCCTTATGAAAATATCAATGTCTATATTAGCGCAAAGCATCAACGATTTTGCACCACAACCAAACGATTAGATAGTTTAAAAAAAGTGAAACAGCAGATTGCTAACGCTGATTTAGTTGTTTTTGCAGCACTTTGGAAGCCAGCCGTTGCCAAAAAGCTACCTAAAATATTTCAATATCTTCACATCAGAAAACAGCAACGCATAGTGGTCATTGGTTATAAATTTTTTGGTGGTATTTCGGCAAAAAAATATGCTAATCTGCCTAATAATAAACGGCGCCTAGCAAGAGTTAACGTTGGGCATAAAGCACTAAAAATTAACGCTATACTAAACAGTAGCCTCCCTAATAATGTGATTTTTGTTAATCCCCATAAGCTAATCTGCGGCAATTCTACTAGCTGCCCCGTTTTCACCAGCGCGCTGGAATTAATTTCATATGATGGTAGACATCTAACCAAAGCTGGCGCTCGGTATATAGGTAAAATCATATTTCAAAAAACTCCGTTAGGATCACTCTAATGCGCTATATCAAATTTATTGTCGCTATCCTTGGCTTTTATTATTATGGTTTTTGGACAGGCATTTTTGGCTTTTTCATTGCTTTTTTTATTACTTGGAAGCTAACGGGAGGTCTTGAAGGTTATATCGCGCGCAAAATTGGCTTAGGCAATACCCGCGCACAACGTGCAACACGTCAAGCATTATTCTTAAAAACTGTCTTTACCTTAATGGGCAAACTGTCAAAAGCTGATGGTCGCGTATCGGAAAAAGAAATTGCGCATGTGGAGGCTTTCTTTGTACAACTAGGGTTAACCGCAGAACATCGCAAAGAAGCAATCCAATTATTTAAGCTTGGCTCTGGTAATCATTATGACATTGAGCCGCTACTAGAGGAATTTAATCATGAGTGCGGAAAATCAACTGCATTAAAGCAAATGCTAATGAATTACCTAATAGGCGCTGCAATTGCTGATGGCAATTTGCATCATGCTGAAATGAAATTATTAAGTCATATATCACAGGCATTAGGTTATAACGAAGCAGAGTTACAGCAATTAATTGCCATGACACGCGGACAAGATCATTTCTCCCAAGATCAATATCAACAGCACACGGGCTATGCACCTAGTAAAAATTCACTAAGTTCCGCCTATCAAGCACTAGGAGTAAAGGAAAAAGATTCCAATGCCGAGATTAAAAAAGCCTACCGCCGCCTAATCCGCGAGTTTCATCCTGATAAATTAATGGGGCAAGGCTTACCAGAAGATATGGTTAAAAAAGCCACCGAGCGTTCGCAAGAAATTCAAGCGGCTTATGATCTAATAAAAAAACATCGAAAGGCTAATAAATAACATCAATAGACTTCGTTCTATTGATATTGGGCTGTACTTTTACTTTTTAGCCGATTATTTTCTTCTATCAAGGCAAACAATAAGCGCATAACAGGGCTACCCGTTTTTTTTGCTTTTTGGCTACCAGTTTAAGGCGGGACAGTTAATGTTTCTGCCTATTCACCCGCACCCTTCGACAAGCTCAGGAAGCGGTGTCCTGAGTCTACCGAAGGGCTAGTTCCCTGAGCTTGTCGAAGGGTGCGGGTTGTTTGCTATGACTTTACTTGTCCCGCCTTAAGTTGGTAGC
>DRMS01000043.1 GCA_011322515.1 Leucothrix mucor | reverse complement strand
ATTAACGCTGGCAATTGCATCAACCACGCTACCTGCAATGCCTTGGTCTTTATAGTAGGCACGTAGACGCTCCATCACAAAGGCGAAGGTTTCATTGACCGCTTCATCGGCTTTAATATCATCGTTGAAATTATTAGCGGCGCTGTTTAATAATTGCTTTAGATCTAATGATAGCTCGCCTTCAATTAAGATGCGCAACACACCAATGGCAGCACGGCGTAGCGCATAAGGGTCTTTACTGCCTGTGGGTTTCATACCAATGGCAAAAATACCTAATAACGTATCAAGACGATCGGCTAAGGAGAGAATTTTTCCTGTGGTACTAGCAGGAATCACATCATCGGCAAAACCTGGTTGATATTGCTGTTGCATGGCATCGGCAACGGCATTGGTCTCACCATCTTTTTGCGCATAATAGCGCCCCATAATGCCTTGTAATTCAGCAAATTCGCCTACCATATCGCTCATTAAATCACATTTGCTGAGCGTAGCAGCACGATAGGCATCGCTACTATTTGCGCCCATTTGTTTGGCAATATCTTCGCTTAAGGTCGCAACACGTTCGGTCTTTTCAAATAAAGAACCTAGTTGTTTTTGGAAGGTGATTTTCTTGGTGGCTTCACGATAGGATTCCAGACTGTTTTTTCTATCTTGTTCCCAGAAAAAAGCGGCATCACTAAAGCGTGGATTAATCACCCGCTCATTGCCTTCACGCACCGCCGCTGGATTACGGCTATCAATATTAGAAATAGTAATAAAATGTGGCAATAACGCGCCACTTTGATCCATCACAGGGAAGTATTTTTGATGATCTTGCATACTAGAAATCAAACATTCTTGTGGAATATCTAAAAACTTTTTATCAAAACTACCTGAAACTGCAATCGGCCATTCGATGAGTGCCGTTACTTCATCTAGCAAGCTTGCATCAATCTTGGCAATACCGCCTAACTCACGCGCTGCCGCCTCTGCTTGTTGACGAACAACCTCTCGACGCTGAGCAAAACTGGCAACAACATAGCCTGTTTTTTCCAATACATCCGCATAATCCGTTGCATGGTGAAGCTCGATTGCAGCGGGATGATGAAAACGATGTCCAACGGTTTGTTTTCCTGCGCTAATGTCCATTACCTTATCCGTTATTGCCTGATCACCTAGCATCATCACAATCCAATGCACAGGACGCACAAAGTCAAGCTCACTTGATCCCCAGCGCATTCGTTTTGGAATCGGTAACGTAGCCAGTGATTTGCTAACAATATCAGCCGTCAACTCTGCGGTTGATTGTCCTGCAAGCTCTTGTTTGAATACCAGCCATTCGCCTTTATCGGTTTTCAGTCGATCTAGCGCATCAACCTCAACACCGCAAGAACGGGCAAAGCCTTGAGCCGCTTTACTGGGATTACCTTCTGCATCAAAAGCGGCTTTAATGGCAGGACCGCGCCGCTCGCTTAACTGATCTTTCTGCTTTTCAGGAATGCCTTTTAATAACACAGCCAAACGGCGGGGGGCAGCATAAGAAACAACCTCCTGCGCTTCTAAGGCGGCTTTTTTAAAGCCTGCAACCACCCCTTCTGTTAATGCATTGGATAAAGTTTGCAAGGCTTTAGGTGGTAGCTCTTCGGTACCAATTTCAATGAGTAAATCATTTGAGGTTGTCATTATTATTTCTCCTCATCCTTTGCAGTGTTGTTTAGCATAGGAAAGCCCAGTGCCTCGCGTGAATCATAATAAGCTTGTGCGATAGCGCGTGATAAAGCACGTACCCGCAACATATAACGCTGTCTTTCTGTCACTGAAATAGCATGGCGTGAATCCAATAAATTAAAGGCATGTGATGCTTGCAACATTTGTTCATAAGCAGGTAAGGGTAAATCAGCTTCAATTAACTGCTGACTTTCTTTTTCAGCTGCATCAAAATGATGGAAAAGCTCATCAACATTGGCTTTTTCAAAATTATAGCTCGATTGTTCTACTTCATTGCGATGATAAATATCACCATAAGTCAGTTTACCGTT
>DRMS01000042.1 GCA_011322515.1 Leucothrix mucor | reverse complement strand
TGGCAGGGCAAAAGCAAGCACTTGAAGCACAAGCGAGCAATAAACCGCAAACATTAATGCGTGCCGTGGATGATGGTTATGAAAATTACGCCGCTTTAGATAATAGTATAGCGCAATATTTTGAACTGGATTTAAGCGAGCAACATCGCTATCACGCCAGTTTGAATGCTAAAATATCCCTGCATTTCTTTAATCAAACTCGTGCTATTGATGTGCAAGAACAACACTGCCTGAAACTTCCTTTAACGGCAGATAATCGTAATCTGGATTGGGATCAGGCAAAGCAAAATCAGCAAGAAGAATGTTTGGATCATTTAGTATCACAAGCACCGCAAGGTGCAAAATATGCCGCATTGCCTGAATTTATTTCCAACGATAAAAGCCTCAACAATACTACTAAGGATCTAAAAAATTGGTTATACCAAGCGCATAAACTGGAACTCTATCGCACCACCAAAACACCTAAAATGGAATCCTCCCCTTATGAATCACTGGCTGATTTTAAAGTCCGTTTGAATGATATTTTAGCCGATAGAAAAGAAATTGAAATTGAGAAGTTGCAACAACGTTATGGCAGTAAAGAAAAAGTTCTATTAGACCGCTTATCACGCGCTAAAGAACGCGTTGAAAAAGAACAGGCGGATGCCTCTGGCTCAATGATCACCACTGGCATTGCGGTATTAGGTGCATTATTTGGACGCACTTCCAGCGCCAGTGTTGGGCGCGTATTACGTCGTGGTAGCCGTGTATTAAAAGAGCGAGGAGATATAAGCCGCGCTCAAGAACGTGTTGAAAAAATTAATGATGATATTGAATTACTCACTGATGAACTTGAAGATAAAATTGATGACTTAATAAATAAGTTCGATATTGATAGCATCGAAATTGAAACCTTTGCCATTAAGCTACGGCGCACAGATATCGAGGTGGATGAAATTGCGGTAGTTTGGTATCCCTCCTAGACTTTTTCAAAACATCATTAGATAAATTTATATAGAATAAGATTATCTAATTATTAGTAGTTGACAATGATCAATTTTGCCCATATATTAGATTATTAACAAACTCTAATTTAGATGGGGAAAATTTATGTTCGGAATTCAAGAAACAGATGCTGCAAACTTAAAAGAGATGCTAGATAAAGATACGGAAAATAAAATTCGCCTAATTGATGTGCGCTCTCAAGCAGAATATGCCCGTGGTATTATCGAAGGTGGCGAATTCCTTCCCTTGCACACACTACCCGCAAAATACCTCGACTTATCAGAAGATGAAGAAATTGTTATCTATTGTGGTAGCGGCAACCGTTCTGCGCAAGCTTGTATGTTTTTAGCGCAGAATACTAATATAAAAGCAACCAATCTGCGTGGTGGCTTGTTTAGCTGGTATCAAGCTGGGCTTGAGATTGTTGCACCGAATACAGATTGGAATTAGCCATTCAGCTACCACTTTTTAGGCTATATAAGGCATCCAAGTATATCCAAAAAGTAGATTACACTTTAAAAGGGTTTAAGGTGGGACAGTTCATGTTTCTACTATTCACCCGCACCCTTCGACAAGCTCAGGAAGCGGTGTCCTGAGCCTACCGAAGGGCTAGCTCCCTGAGCTTGTCGAAGGGTGCAGGTTGTTTGCTATGACGTTACTTGTCCCGCCTTAAAGTTGGTAGCCCAACGATTGATAGGGTTCAAACAGGGGCAAAATGGGTAAATTCATTACTTGGAACTTCCTAACCACTCTTGGCAATCTATCTATTATCTATGTCATTGCTATCACAAACTTGACGAATTATATTTCTTGTAGGTAGTGGGTCAATAATTCTGAAATACTCTCCGTTATTTCTTGCTAAGTTTGTTATAACCTTCAATCAAGCGATGCTGCATATTCCACTCACTGCGCAATGAAAATACGGTTTCTCCCCGCATTAGCGCTTCAGCTTGTTGTAAATATTGCTCGCCAAACAGCTTAGCAACAGCATTTCTATGTTGACTATGCCCTTGATTCTTTAATTTAAATTGTAATAAAGCATCCACACAACGATAGGTCATTAAGCGTTCTGCATTCAATTGTTTAAAATAGATTAACCACTGACAGCCTTCTAATGATTGATCATCATCACCTACTTTCAAGGCTAATAATGTCTTTAGCTCTGCAATACGAAGGTCTTCCCAAATGCTTTCTTTATCCGCAGGCAAGCCAATTAGTGCGGCAACAGGTTGTTGCTCATCAAGATCTCTATTGTTTAAATCATCTAATAATTCAGCCTGTGCTAGCTGATTTTGATTGTCAATCGTGAGGATGCGCTCTCGCAAATCCATACCTTCATTATTATTTGCCCATAGCAAATCATCAGTAGGGTATATTTCAGACATGCTAGGAACAATAATGCGGCAAGCATAAACCCCTAAATGGTCATAATCAGCAATATAAATATCTAGATTATCTTCGTGGATAAGCTGGCAGAGGAAATCAAATTCTTCTTCTGTAGAGCCTGTAAAATCCCAATCATTAAATTCATAGTCGGCAGATTCAGCTAGATAATCCCAATGAATAATACCGCTGGAATCAATAAAATGTGTTTCAAGATTTTGCAAGCTAGCCACTTCATCCAAATCAAACCCTGGTGCGGCAAAACCTTCGAGAGCATTTAAACCACGACCTTGTAATAGCTCAGTCAATGCACGTTCTAGCGCCACCTCAAAACTAGGATGAGCGCCGAAACTGGCATAACATCCTTGATCTTTAGGGTTAAGTAGGGTGACGCAACTAACAGGGTATTGACCACCTAAAGAGGCATCTTTGATCAATAAGGAATAACCTGCTTGCTCTAGTTCTTTAATACCTGCTTGAATGGATGGATAGCGTTGCAATACTTGCTCAGGAATATCAGGTAGTGTGATACCCTCACCAATAATCTTAAATTTAATTGCGCGTTCAAAAATCTCTGATAAGGCTTGTACGCGTGCTTCTGCAATCGTATTGCCCGCTGACATGCCGTTACTGACGTATAAATTGCCAATGATATTGATGGGAAAATAACGTGTTTTTTTATCACGTTGACGAATATAAGGGAGCGCGCAGATGCCTCGTGAGGGGTGACTGGAATTAATATCAATCAGTGCCTCTGGTGAGAGGTCTTGTTCTTCGTTATAGAAATTCCATAACATGGAACTTAATAAGCCTTGGGGTATCTTATCGCTATCAAGTGCAAACCATTTTTCATTGGGATAGTGAACGAAATCAGCCTGACTACGTTGTTCGCCTAAATAATAATCTGCCCAAAAATAATTGCAGGCAAGGCGTTCAAAGAACTCACCCAAGGCACTCGCTAGGGCTGCTTTTTTAGATGCACCTTTACCATTGGTGAATAACAGGGGACAATCGCGGTCACGAATATGCACTGACCAGACGTTGGCAATAGGATTTAACCAAGATTGTTCTATAATATGGTAATCAAGTGCCTGTAATTTTTGTTGCATACTAGCGATGGAATCTTCTAGCGTTGCATCTTTTCCGAGGATATGTGTTTGTGGCATGCCGTCATTACTTTTTTAGTTGCTTCAAGAAAGGATTGAGGGTGTTTCTAATCATGATATTATCAATATTGCGATGGATTATTGTTTCTGTTTATTTGATTTCAAGAAGCACAGCGCTATTCTACACAACGACTTAAATCAGGTAGACAGAGGGAATAAGGAAGCTCCAAGCAATGAGCTTACCAATCTTACCTGCCCTTTTACCCCTGCTTGAATCCTACCAATCGTTGCGTAGAGCGACTATGCGCCTCTTGATATACTTCAATCAGGAGAAAAAAATCTGCACAATATTGGTAAATTCATTGATTGAAACTTCCTAAGACAAACAAAATGCTAATACTATTGTTTAAAACACCCACAGTATAGTTCGTTTATAACCATTTATTTTTATTATTTTATAATGACCACTGAATCAATAAAATCCAAATCGATAGCAACCAATAAAATGCCGTTATGGTTTTGGGTTGTATTTTCAACAATAACAGCGCTTACGTTGGTCTCGACGGGTTTGTATTTTGCTAAAAATACACGTCTAGCTGTTGCAGCTCAACAAGATCAAACGCCACTCATTCAGCAACGTGATAGCTTGTTAAATGAGAGTGATATTTTACAAAGTAACTGGTTAAAAACGCTTAATCCCTTGGCGAAAAAAATTCAAGGTGATCTAGTTTGGAGTAACCAACAACAAAAAGGTTATATGCGCTTTGCTAATTTGCCTGAACTATCAGAGCAACAGGTTTATCATTTATGGATTTATGATTTGGAATACAGCTTAAAAGCGCCTATTTCTGCAACAAAATTTCAGGCTGATCCGCATGTTAGAAAAGAGTTTGTGGTAGAGGTGGTAGCAGAAAAGGTGGTTAAAAAACCTTATAAGTTTGTTTTGAAATTAGAAATGGATGCGCAACCTGATCAGATTTTATTATTAGCACAACCATAAAAAAAGCCCACCAAAAGGTGAGCCCGAAGGTTTAGTCAAAGTGCTAGGAAACTTATGACTTCTTCTCTACAGCTGTAGCTGGTGCTGCTGCTTTTTCTTGAGCTTCAATACGCTTAAGCATTTCTGTTGCTTGCTTGATTTGCGCTTGTAAAGCAGCTTTCATTTGTGCTGATGTAGCAACTGGAGCTTGTGCTTGAGCAACATTGTTGCCAAAACCTTTTCCGTTTGTGCTGTTAGAGCCTGTTGCTGAAGCTGCGCTGTTACCCGCCATGTTTCCGTTACTTGCTGCATTAGCAAGTGTGTCGCCGTCAAACTTAGTGTCGCCATCTAGTTGACCTTTAGCGTCCATATTAGTACGTCCTTTGCCTTTAAAGCTGATGTTGAAGTCAACTTCGCCGTCTGCGTCGCCTTTACCTGTTCCCCAGCCATTGCCTTTAGCAGCGCCAGTTCCTTTAGAAGCCATGTTGCCTTGTGCATTACCTGCACTGTTTCCAGCAACGTTTCCAGAACCATTTCCGTTATTGAATCCATCGAACCAGTCAGCAGAAGCAACAGAAGAAACAGCGATTAAAGCAGCAAATGTAAGTGTTTGTAATTTCATGATAGTAATACCTAGCTATAGTAAGTTAAAAATATCTGTCTTTTTCAACAGAAGATGAGTATATAATAATATTCTAATATAATAACGTCAACTCTTTTTTTCATTTAGTTCTTAAACGGTAAGATTTATTATGGAGCTTTCCGTAAATCAGAATATGCGCTAATTTTAGTCTATTAGAGCTGAATATAATGTTAATTTAGGTTAATTGTTATTCAAATTGTATGTTTGGAGTAGTTTCGAATTAAATCTCGAACCTGCTAAGGAACGTGCACGGAATAACTTCCCGAAGTTCTAACGCAGAATTTTTATTTCAGATTAGATGAACTCATGAGGTGCATAGTTACTCTACGCAACGAATGAGATCATCCAAGCTGGGATAAAAAGGCAAGTTAGAGATCGGGAAGTTGTTTCGTGCACGTTCCTCAGTACCCAAGCACAAATAATCTAACCATTTTTTCTGAGCATTTTTTTGATCATCAAGCCGCTACAAAAGAAATACAGTGCGCTATGTGGCTGGCATAGCAACGCAGAAAATTGGAAAATAAACCAGAAAATATTAGATTATTGTTGTGTAGATGCTTATAGTCCCGCACTAGATTTTGTTGATATTTTGGTATATTTTCACTTTTTAGTTGATTCTTTGCTTCTATCAAGTGAAAAGAAGAGATAATCATCAAATATCAACAGCGCCTAAAGTAGGAGGACACAGTAAATCTAATATTTTACTCATACCTCAAAATTTTGTTAGATTTATTATGACCTACTTTTTATTATGACCTGCTTTAATGACTGATAGTGAGATTTCCCTTATGAGCGATACCCAAAACAATGTCGAATTTAGCGCACCTGATGAAAGTAAAACTTTTCTTAAAGAAGAACTGGCTAAAAAACAAAAACAACTAATGCAACTTACCCTTAATAGTGAGCCATTAGAAAGAGCAAATTTACAATATGATATTAGCGAACTCATGTTAGACATTGCCAAACCAGGTATGCCTGAAGCCGCTTGGGGTATGGCTAAAGAATCCTTTAAAATTTATATGAACAATAAGCGTTGGGAAGAAGCCGTTAGTTGTTGTGATTTATTGTATCGCGCAGATCAACCTGCCTCAATTATTGCTTTAGGTAATGGCTTATGGTTATCGGTCACTTATCCTATTGATCCTGAACTCACTATTTTAATGTTAAATAATCTAATTGATGACACACCTGCCAAAGCAGATGGTGCTGCCGTTGCTGCCGTTGTCGCACATCATATTGCAGATTTACGACTTGAAGGGGAAAAGCGTGATAGCGTCATGTTTTTAACCATGAATTTGATTGCTAAAGTGGCTGAACGTCATAGTAGTGTTAAAAGTCAGGATCAAATGAATTTTTGGATGACTAAATTAGATCTAAATGACCCTGATGTTTATTTCCCTCGGTTGGCTCAAGTCATTGATGCAATTGTTGCGGATTCTTGGTGGTATGATCGGGATGCATTGCGTGCAGAATTGCCTGTAAACTAAATAAATATCAAAATAAATCAATGACCTTTTTTTAGCTTGTTGATTAGTACAAGATTTTGTTGAAATGAAAAATAGAGTTGTTTTATTTAGTAGCTTTTAATCAGGCTAGGTATGAGGAGGACTGAAGTTTTTAATCCTCCATCTCAAGATTGAAACTACTTCTTTAACACTATAAACTGCGTCCCCCCTTCCCCACACTACTGAACCATTCAGGAGCACATAATGAGCAATGCCGATACCAATAAAATATTTAAAGAAATTGCCGATGCCTATATTGATGTAGGCAATCAGTATATGGAAGAACATAATTCTGATCTTGTTGGCTCTTCTTTTATCTATGGCGCAGCGCGGTTTAGCTCCTTTATTGTTGCAACGGGTTCGGGAGATTTAGAACAGTATAGAGCTAACCGTAAAGCTGCGATTGAGCATTTCACCCATCAGTTTAAACAGATGCTTGAGGAAAATCTTACAAGTTATGAGTCTGCTTTCAATAAAGAAGAAAAAAAGTATGAAAAATACATGAAGAAATAGAGCAATGTCTTGATGGGGATGTGCTTCAAGACATCCTGATTTAGCTCAGTCCTTCAAGCTTCCCTTTTTGTGGATTAAAGCGATACAATACGGCAATATTACCTATACGCTGAACTAGAATAGCATTATGTGTCGCTACTATTTGCGCAATTAGATCATCACGCGCATCACGATCTCCAACGCCTACTTTTACTTTGATCAACTGATGATACTTAATTGCCGTGGCGATTTCATCATCAATACTTTCCTTCATGCCATGCTGACCAACAATCACCACAGGTTTTAGTGAGTGCGCCATGCCTTTAAGTTGCTTCTTTTGTGACTTAGATAAATTATTCATAAACGGGATTATACAGTTTGCTGAGTCAGGCGCATCCTTTATAATCCGCTGATTATGGCAAAAAGTAAAAGTAGCAACGCATGGTTGCAAGAACATTTCGATGATGAGTATGTTAAAAAATCACAGCAGGATGGCTATCGCTCCCGCGCTGTTTATAAGCTAGAAGAGATTCAGCAAAAAGACAAACTCATAAAACCTAATATGAACATCATTGATTTAGGCGCAGCACCTGGTGGCTGGAGTCAATATGCCGTTAAGCTAGTCGGCAAAAAGGGTCGCGTGATTGCGAGTGATATTCTGGATATTGACCCGCTACCTTTTGTGGAATTTATCAAAGGTGATTTTACAGAACAAAGCGTCTTAGATGAGATTCTTGACGTATTAAAAAAGGATGATACTAAAAATAACAAGTTAGATGTTGTAATTTCAGATATGGCTCCCAATATAAGTGGAGTGGAGAGCATTGATCTTCCGCGCTCAATTTATTTATGCGAGCTGGCTTTAGAGATGGCACGCGAGGTTCTAAAACCGAATGGATCGCTAGTTGTGAAGCTATTTCAAGGTCAAGGTTCTGATGAATACTTACGAGATGTACGCAATAGCTTTCGACAAGTTAAAATAAGAAAACCCAAAGCATCACGAGCGCGCAGCAAGGAAGTTTATGTTGTAGCAAGAAACTTCCACTCTTAAAGTTTACCTGATTATCAATCAACTTAAACTCTATTCATTATCATGCTAATATAGCCTGAACATCACCAAGTCGCATTTTACTGAGGAAATTTCGTTGAGCGAATTAAATAAAAATATATTAATGTGGGTTGTTATTGCCCTCGTTCTAGTTGCCGTCTTTAGCAAATTTCAAGACCAAGGAGCTACACCCTCTTCCGCTATGTCATATTCCGAATTTCTCGGAAAGGTTAAAGATAGCGGCGTCCAGAATGTCATGATTCGTGGACAAGTCATCACAGGCATTACCGCCTCAGGCGAAAAATTCCAAACATTTGCTCCTATCAATGATCCTAAAATGATTGATGATTTGGTCGCTAACAACGTCACGATTGAAGTAGAGCCACCAGAGGGACGTTCTATTTTATTGGATATTCTCATCAACACCATTCCGTTCTTATTAATCATTGGATTATGGATTTACATTATGCGCCAAATGCAAGGTGGTGGCGGCAAAGGTGGTCCGATGTCCTTTGGTAAAAGTAAAGCGCGAATGATGTCTGAAGATCAGATTAAAGTCACCTTTGCGGATGTTGCAGGTTGTGAAGAGGCTAAAGATGAAGTTTATGAACTCGTTGAATTTCTCAGTGATCCTAGCAAATTTCAAAAGCTAGGCGGAAAAATCCCACGCGGTGTTTTATTAGCAGGTTCTCCTGGTACGGGTAAAACCTTACTCGCAAAAGCAATTGCGGGTGAAGCAAAAGTGCCATTCTTTAGTATTTCTGGCTCTGATTTTGTTGAAATGTTTGTGGGTGTTGGTGCATCACGTGTCCGTGATATGTTTGAACAAGCAAAGAAACATGCCCCTTGCATTATCTTTATTGATGAAATTGATGCGGTAGGTCGCAAGCGGGGCGCGGGTGTTGGCGGTGGTAATGATGAACGTGAACAAACCTTAAACCAATTATTGGTTGAAATGGATGGTTTTGAAGGCACGGAAGGCGTTATTGTGATTGCCGCAACTAACCGCCCTGATGTA
>DRMS01000041.1 GCA_011322515.1 Leucothrix mucor | reverse complement strand
ATTTTATCCCTGCAAAAACATTACGTGTTTCACCGCCTAAATCTAGGGTGAGTTGCAATAGTTTATCGGCACCTTTTACATGCGCGGCTTTAACGATTTTAACCACGCGTAGGTCGATTTTGGCAAAATCATCATAGTCAATAGTATTGCTAATAGGATCACTTTTTAGCGGGCTATCATCAACAGGTGTGTTTGATGTCTGAGAGGCTAGGGTTTCTAGCACTTGCTTGTTTTCATCCAGCATGGCATCAATTTTATCTTTTTCAATGCGGGTCATTAAGGGTTTGAATTTATTAATCTCTGTGCTTAATAAGGGGGTAGCAACGCTACCCCAGTTTAATTCGCCTGCATTTAAAAACTGCTCGGATTTTTCTGCCAATTCAGGTAGTACGGGTTTGAGATAGACCATCAAAGCGCGGAACATATTGACACCTTGGGTACAAATTCCCTGCACTTGATCTTTAGTGGCATCGTCTTTGATTAAGACCCATGGCTGATTCTCATGGATATATTGGTTTGCTTGATCCGCCAGTGTCATAATTTCACGCATTGCTTTGCTGTAGTGGCGTGTTTCATAGGCATCTGCAATGGCATCGCTACTATTGGTAAATTGTTGATAAAGCGCAGTATCAGGTAACTCTGCTGAGAGTTGTCCATTAAATTTTTTGGTGATAAAGCTGGCGGTGCGTGATGCGATATTGATGACTTTACCAATGAGATCGCTATTAATGCGTAGCTGAAAGTCTGCTAAATTAAGATCAATATCATCGACACCATTGCTGAGTTTAGCTGCATAGTAATAGCGCAGTGGCTCCGCAGGTAGGTGATTTAAGAATACGCGTGCTTGAATAAAAGTGCCGCGTGATTTTGACATCTTTAAGCCGTTTACTTTTAAAAAGCCATGACAATGGACGGCAGTGGGTAAACGGTAGCCTGCTGCTTTTAAAACCGCTGGCCAAAATAAGGTGTGGAAGTAGGCAATATCTTTACCAATAAAATGATGCACTTCGGTGCTGGAGTCTTCCTTCCAGAATTCATCAAAATCAACATCCGTTTTATTACAGTAGTTTTTAAAGGATGCTAGATAACCAATCGGCGCATCTAACCAGACATAAAAGTATTTATCCTCTGTGTCAGGGATTTTAAAGCCCCAGTAAGGCGCATCGCGTGAAATATCCCAATCGCTTAAACCATCCTCAAGCCATTCTTTCATCTTATTGGCAATTTCGGTTTGCACTGAACCGCTATTAATCCACTCTTTTAAGAAAGCATCAAAATCATTGAGCTTAAAGAAATAGTGCTCACTATCTTTTTCGATAGGCGTTGCGCCTGTAATCACCGAATAAGGGTTGATAACCTCCGTTGTAGCGTAAGTTGCACCACAGTTATCACAGTTGTCGCCGTATTGATCAGTCGCATGGCATTTTGGACACTCACCTTTAATAAAGCGATCAGGCAAAAACAGGTTCGCTTCAGGATCATACGATTGCTTAATCACTTTCTGCATAATATGACCACCTTGTTTTGCAGCAAGGTAAATAGCCTCAGAAAGCTCGCGGTTTTCAGTTGAATGTGTTGAATGGTAATTATCAAATGCGACATTGAAATCAGCAAAATCTGCTTGATGCTCACCCTTAGATTTATCAATCAATTCTTGTGGCTCAATGCCTTCCTGTTGCGCGCGCAACATAATAGGTGTGCCATGCGCATCATCCGCACAAACGTAATAGCAGGTATGACCACGTAGGCGTTGAAATCGCGTCCATATGTCGGTTTGAATATACTCAACCATATGCCCCAAGTGAATGGGACCATTAGCATAAGGGAGGGCACTTGTGACTAGAATTTTACGTTTGTTCATAGTTGTTTCTATGTTGATTATTGTTGATGCGCTAAAATAACAGTTTGTTAATTTTATTGGTAGTGATTTAGATTGAAAGTTGCAGTGCTAGAAGGTAATGTATTTTTTTGGGTGTCAATTTTTTTTT
The DNA here is from genome assembly GCA_011322515.1 of Leucothrix mucor. Lineage (GTDB taxonomy): Bacteria > Pseudomonadota > Gammaproteobacteria > Thiotrichales > Thiotrichaceae > JAGLBW01. Next base: position 22,430 of record DRMS01000041.1, on the reverse strand, counting down.
CTAACAGAAAAATGAGTTCGCGTGATGAACGTCTAAATTAAGTGTGCAGATTCTCTACAATATGTTACTAATATGATTCTGAGACCAATGGAGACTAGTATAGTCAATGAAATATAAAATAATAGTAGCAGGTCCAGTTGGGGCTGGTAAAACGACAGCGGTAAACTCTCTGACAGATGATAACGCCTTTATGACGGATGCAGCGGTTAGTGATGAAGTGACTAAAAAGAGAAAATCAAGCACAACCGTTGGCATGGACTTTGGTGTGGTGCAACTAAATGCGAATGACGAGGCATATGTTTACGGTACGCCAGGTCAACAACGCTTTAATTTTATGTGGGAAATTCTCTCTGAAGGTGCGCACGGGCTAATTTTATTGTTTGATAACACGAGAAACTATCCTCTTCGTGATTTAAAATACTTTACTGAAAGTTTTGCAGGCTTAATTGCTTCACAGCCTTTAGTTATTGGTGTTACGCGCTCTGATGTTTCGGATGAAATTCCTTTGGAAGCTTATCAACAATGGCTAAAAGAGCTAAATTTGAATACCACTGTGCATTTTATTGATGCACGTAAAAAAGCGGATATTGAACAGTTAGTTCATCTATTAGCAAAGAAAATAGCGATTCACCAGCAGCAAAGCTCTAAGCAGAATAGTGTTTCTGACTCCGCTTCTAGTACTAATAAAAAATCAACTGAAAAGGCTTTAGCAGAAAATGCAACAGAGAATTTGACGGCTGATGCTATCCTTTCCACTGCGGCAATGGCTAATGAAAGAAATCTTGTAATGGGTGAAGAGGCTGATGATGCTTCTGTTGTTCAGAGTAACAAAAGTGAAGAGCCAGTACTCTTTGCATCTGCGGCTGACTCTTTTAATTTGGATGAAAACACCATGCAACAGGTGGCAACATTACAGGATGTTGAAGGAGTAACCTTGACTAACTCTTATGGTGAATTATTGCACTCAACCATTAAGGATGATGATATAAATGAATTTATTGCCTTTTTATCGGGTATAACACCTGCGCTAGAAGATGCCAGTGGCATGGGGGCGATTAGTAGAATCATGTTAAGAGGCCCACTTGACGAGAATTTAACAATCTTTGTTGAGAAAGAGCGTTCTTTAGGGGTGAGCTCAGATAAGGCTATTTCGGTGCCAGCACTCAGTCAAAAAATAGAAGACATGCTACAGTGGGTTTAGTGACTTAATGAAAAATATACTAAAAAATATCGCCCTATTGCGCGGCGTAAATTATGTGTGCATTTATCAAGAAGGAAAGGAGCCAGTCTCAAACTTTCCTAAAGAATTTAATGAATCAATGACACTATCGCATGATTTGATTGATCAAGTTTTTTCTGCGCTAAAGGCAATTGATAAGTCGCACAATGAAATTTATTTTTCTATTAGCGACAAGTTTTTAGTTGCCTATTTGCTCGATGAAACCTGTATTGCGCTTTTACTGACAGAAAAAAAGATTAATTTTCCCTTATTAAATATGGGAATTAAATCTGCTACTATGAAGGTCAAACGTATCATTAAGGATGAAGCGCAGAATGAAATAGCACAACAACAAACACCTATGCAATCAATGAGCATTAATCAAAGTATATCAGGAGATGCTGAGCTTCAAGCGACACTCGCAAAACTGTCAGATATATTAAAACAATTCTTAGGCCCAGCGGCTATTTTTGTCTTTGAAGATAATATCGTAAAATGGCGTAAAACCTATGTACAAAGCCGTGAAAATCTACCGCATTTAGTTGAAATTATTAAAACAGAATTAGATCCAAAAACGGAACAGGCAACGTTTTTACAACAAGCAGAGGCGATTATTGGAGGGGAAGACAGCTTAAGTTAGATTTATTCTACTTGGATACTTGAAATACCTGCTTTTTCTAGGCTCTCTGTTGAAATTTGATGACCACCTGCGCTTTCTCCTTCTCTTCTGCGTTGAAAAATAATCGCGCAACCCTGCTGTACGCTTATTTTTTGCCTTGATAGCACTAAAGAACAGACTAAAAAGTGAAAATATAACCAAATACCAGCAGAACCTAGAAGCATCCTCGTTATTAATACTAGAAAATAAGCAAAAAAAGTTGCGAAATGGAAGAAATAAGGTTAAAAACACTATAGTCATCGAAATTAATGATAGGGATATTAGGGGAAATTTATGAAAATGGATGCAACTGTACTCTTTAGCTTTTTTATTGTCGTAATTTCAAGTGGCTTATTGTTGCTACCAGCGACATTGCTGGCAGAAAACAAAGTAGGTATTACACAGGATCTAAAAAGTCTTGAGATAACATATGCAGGCAAGAGTGTTGTTATTGAACGGATTCAAAATACTAAAAATAAATTAACCAATGGTTTTGCAAAAACATCGCGTGTTTGCCCTCCTTTTTGTGTACAGCCTATTGAAATTCATCCTGATGTGAAAACAGTGGGTGAGATTGAGTTGCTGGATTTTATTGCTAATGAAGTAAAGAATAGCAAAGGCTTATTGATTGATGCCAGATTGCCAGACTGGTTTGAAAAAGGAACAATTCCTAGTTCAATCAATATTCCCTTTAGTATCTTAGAGGGCGGTTTGGAAAATGACCATGCCAAGAAAATTCTTAAATTACTGGGCGCGACAGAAAAAGATGATGAATGGGATTTTGACAACGTGCAGTTACTTATGCTGTTTTGCAATGGTCTATGGTGTGGACAATCCCCACAAGCAATCAAGAACTTAATGTCGATGGGCTACCCAGCAGAAAAACTATTCTGGTATCGCGGTGGTATGCAGTCATGGCAATTATTAGGATTAACGGTTATAACCCCTTAGTAACCACTGCCGTTCCTTTAAATCTACCCTTATCTGTGTTGAAAAATGGACATCCTTCATTAGAAAAGAAAAATATTTTACATTTTATTTATCCGTCATCTCCCAAGTCTTTTAGCCAGGGATAATGAAAAATAACCACTTACACATGTAAATTCACATTTTTTGCCTTGAGCTGACAAATGTTAGGGGTATTAGAAGGGGTTATATCTTAGGAAATAGGAGTCTTTAAACTATGAAATTTCTAATAAACGCCTTATTGTTAGGCTCTGTGCTGATATTAAGTGCGTCACTTGCCCTAGCAAAAGATAAGGCACTACTGGATGCTTTAAGTGCTGAAGCCGATAATACCAGTATGGAAGAAGATACATCACTTGATAACACAGATTCTGAACCATCCAGCGCTCCTGAAGAAATAACGGATTATGATGCGTTAGAGAAAAAAATTGCAGGGCAGATAAAAGGTGTATTGAAAGACTCAGACAAAGATAAAAAATTTAATGATAAACTAGAAAATATTGTCTCTTCTGCCTTATTACGAGGTAATAAAATGAATGATATTCGCTCTGCGGTAACCGCCGCCATGACTGATATTAAGAAAACCAGCGTAAAGGCAGGGAATGCCTCTAACGCAATCATCAAGTCAGTAGGCAAAGCATTAGAAAATATTGTGGCAGAAAAGAAAGTTAAACCTGCAAAAATAGCAGCTAAAGTAGCTCAGACACGTTCAACTATTCCTGATGCTACTATTCTCGCTAATACTGTGACGGTACTTAAAGGCGAAAGCCTTTATAAAATTGCACAACGCGTTTATGGTAGTGGAAGCAAATACCTTGAGTTATATAATGCAAATAGAGATGTACTGAGTGACCCTAATATGATTAGTGCAGGTCAAATTTTAAAAGTACCTTAAACCTGACAGTCCCTGTTCTTAACGGATAACTCCCCCCAGTTATCTAGGTTTTCTTGTTCTACGCTGGTTTGGCGATTAGTCTTTGTAGGACGTTTTAAACAACAGATCTGCCCCAGATTAACACAGAAATTTTGTTTCTTTGAACTTTCCTTATCCCCCATTTTTAAAGACACCTAATATAAATGAAATTATCACAACCCCTAAAAATATTCCCAACCGCGCTGCACGCATGCTCCTATTTACCCGCAAGGATTGCAAGAAATGCAGTGATTGATCCTAAATTTCCAATGTCGCCCTCTGTCTATGATTATTTGATCAAATCAGGGTTTCGCCGTAGTGGTCAGCAAGTTTATAAACCTTATTGTCAATCATGCACCCAATGTGCAACAACCCGTATAAATGTTGCCGAGTTTAAAGCAAGTCGTAGTCAACGTCGCAATTGGAAAGCTAATCAAGATATCGTTGTGGTGATTAATAAGGGGGATTTCAAAGATACCTATCTGCCCCTCTATGCCGAATATTTAGCAGATCGACATGAAAGTGATGACTACGAAGGGGTGGATGAGTTTTTAACCTCAGACTGGTGTAATACACAATTTATTGAATTTCATTTGCAAGACAAATTAATCGGTGTTGCAACCATTGATATTCTAGAATCGGGTCTGTCGGCAGTCTATACCTTCTTCAACGTAGCAGGTAGTCAACGAGGTTTGGGGGTATTTGCCGTATTATGGGAAATAGAACAAGCCAAAGCGCTAGGTTTAGATTATGTTTACCCTGGCTACTGGATTAAAGACTGTCAAAAGATGAACTACAAAAGTCGCTATCAACCAATAGAAGGTTTGATTGATGGGAGGTGGCGCTCATTACCAAAAGCATAGAAGCGAAAGCTTCAGCTTTTTAGTCAAACAAGATAAATCTGGACTCCTTTTTATATATAAAGGGTCTCAACTTAAATTTGCTAGCCGACAAAGGAATGTCTAAAGCCAAAAATTGTAAGATCGGTAAAGATTTACACAACCATAATCTTACAAAACTATGGAAGGTTGCTAACGTGGGATCATCACTAAGACTTATATTTCTAATTATTTCCCTTTCCACATTTGCTGCTAGCTTAAAACAGCTGGCAGGACATTGGGAATATGAAGAAGCACCTGCCGATACGCATCAGTTAATGATCACCCGCATTAATGCACAAACTCTACACAAAGAAATAACTACTGCCATTAATGATGGACACTTTGATGAAGCCCGCATGTATATCAGTATTGCGAAACAGCATGGTTATGGCTTGTATTACGAACAATATCAACAACAATTACGCGAACAAGACACCAAAGGTCGCAGAATAAAAGATAATGTAGGCAATTTTGTTGGTGGTTTTATCTCAGGCAAAGGTAGCTCAGGTGCAGAAGTTGCTGGCGCAATAGCCTCTGACTTTACCGTTGTTGGTGATGTACGAGATCTGCATACAGAATACACCCACTATCAAAAAAAAGAACCTGTTGATGAACTAGTTGCAACGCTATCAGGCGTAGGAATAGGTCTAACCGCTTTAGCCATCGGCACAGCAGGCTCCGCAGCACCAGCAAAAGCAGGTGTTTCACTGGTTAAAATGGCGAAAAAAACACGTCAATTAACCCCGCTTTTTCAAAAACAACTATTACGCATGACCAGTAATGTTTTTGATTGGAATGTTTTTTTAAAAGCAACGCAACGAGGACGAGGAATGAAAAGCATCGTGCGCTCCGCTAAAAAAGCCTATCACCCCAAAGCAATTAAACCTTTAGAAAAAATGGCTGGGCAAGTGAGCCAGATCCATAAATCCAGCTCAATAGCAGACACTTTGCGTATGATGAAATATGTAAATTCCACAAATGACCTTCGCCATTTAGCTAAAGTCACCGCTAAACATGGTAAAAATACGAGAGGCTATTTGAAGCTACTTGGAAAAAGTGTATTACGTGGTGGAAAAATACTTAAAAAGACTGCAGGATTTTTTATAGGGCTTCTCAACACCTTAGTTTCTTTAGTTTTTAGTATGATTTTTCTTTTTCCTACCAAAAATAAAAAGTCTACTGCAAAATAAGTACCTAAGAAAAATTCTGTTTATAACGGATTCTGTTGGCGCTGTAACAAGCTGATATATATGATACAAAATGCATAAACACATGAATAAGTAATGTAAATTTCATGGCGATTAACGGATAAGTCACCTATTTTTAGTTATGCTAAATCATAAAAATCAATGTAACTTTAAGATATAAAAGTATTAATCTACGATAGGATGAATGGTCGTGAGTTAGCTGAATATTTACATTATTCCTTTCAGTTTTTCAATTAAAACATTCATTTCTTCATCTGTGCCAATAGTAATGCGCAGGTAGTTATCGATACGTGGTGTATTAAAATAACGCACTAATACACCTTGTTTTTTCAATTCCAAGTAGAGCGCTTCTGCGGGCATTTTATCGCTTGTAGCAAAGAGAAAATTACTGGATGAGGGTAGAGTTTTAAAGCCTAAATTTTGCAATGCTTTATTGGTCGCCTCACGCGTGCTAATAATTTTCTGACACGTCTGTTTAAAATGGGCTTTATCCCGCATTGAAGCTGCAGCTCCTTCAATCGCTATGCGGTCTAGAGGGTAGCTATTAAATGAGTTTTTAACTCGCTCCAATCCTTCCACTAATTCTGCAGGCGCAATGGCAAAACCAACCCGTAATCCCGCTAATGAACGTGACTTGGAGAACGTTTGTACGACAATAATATTCGCGTATTTTTGGGTTAAGGGGACGGCTGTTTCAGCCCCAAAATCCACATAGGCTTCATCAATAAGAATAACGGACTCAGGATGTTGCTGTGCCAGTTTTTCAATTTTATCAAGCGCTACCGCAGAGCCAGTAGGCGCGTTGGGGTTGGGAAAGACAATAGCGCCATTTTCTTGATGATAATCAGAAAAATCAATGCACAAGTCACTATCCAGCGGAATGCGTTTCGCATTGATACCATATAAATTGATATAAGAAGGATAAAAGCTATAGCTAATATCAGGGTAAAGTAGCGGCTTCTCATGCTTAAGCAAGCCTACAAAACTATGTGCTAACACCTCATCAGAGCTATTACCAACAAATACAGTGCTAATATCCACTTGATAAAAATCAGCAATGGCTTGTTTTAGCTTCGTTGCTTGAGGGTCAGAATATAAACGCAAATCATCCGAAACTGCCTGTTGCATTGCCTCGATAGCCAAAGGCGAAGGCGGATAAGGGTTTTCATTGGTATTTAATTTAATATACTGCGTATCTTGCGGTTGCTCACCAGGTGTATAAGGCGCTAGTTCGTGAGTACGCTGGCTCCAGAATTTACTCATAATAGTTCACTTTTAGTTGTGTTTAGGACTCAGGAAGTTTCAAGCAATGATTCTACTCATCTTACCTGAAAAGCTAAAGCTTTCACTCCTTGTTATGGAGAATCCAATTCCTCTAGCGACCAACGCGGTCTAGGTTGAATAATAGCATCTTCAACCTGCCCTGCTTGCAAACGAATCGCGCCTGCATAGGCAATCATTGCGCCATTGTCCGTACAAAATTCCATACGTGGGAAGTGTACTGACGCATCTAGTTCTTGTAATTTTTCACGTAAACGTAGGTTTGCCCCGACTCCGCCTGCAATTACTAAACGCTTGCCATTAATCTGTTCTAATGCCCGACGGCATTTTATAAACAGCGTATCAACAACGGCTTCTTCAAAAGCATAAGCAATATCTGCTTGCGCTTTCTCGGTTTTTTCTGATTTATTCCATGTGGTTAGGGCGAAAGTTTTTAGACCACTAAAGCTGAAATCCAGCCCTGGACGATTAACCATTGGGCGAGGGAATTTATAAATATCAGCTCGTCCTTGTTTTGCTAATGTTGCTAATATTGGACCACCTGGATAACCCAGACCAAGCATTTTTGCTGTTTTATCAAAGGCTTCTCCGACAGCATCATCTAACGATTCGCCTAATATTTTATACTCACCAATCGCTTTAACATCCACTAATAAGGTATGTCCGCCTGAGACTAATAAGGCAATAAAAGGAAATTGAGGTGGATTTTCTTCTAGCATCGGTGCAAGTAGATGCCCTTCCATGTGGTGTACTGCAACAGCGGGAATATCCAGCCCCCATGCTAATGATCGCCCGATGGATGCACCCACCATTAAGGCGCCCATTAAACCTGGCCCTGAGGTGTAAGCGATGCCCTCTAAATCTGACATGCTTAGGTTTGCTTCGGCTAATACACCTTTGATAAGTGGCGTTGTTTTGCGAATATGATCACGAGATGCAAGCTCAGGTACGACCCCCCCATACTCTGCGTGTAGGTCTATTTGTGAATAGAGTTGATCGGCTAATAAACCTTGTTCTGTATCATAAACTGCGACCCCAGTTTCATCGCAGGATGATTCTATGCCTAGTACTTTCATTTGCTTCTACTTATTCTCTAGTTTGTGGCTTTATTCGGGCTTTAACGCGCCTTGATTTCGTTCCTACATAACACCTGTGAACGAAGTGAAATTCACTATCAACTGTAATCTGATGGTAATTATTCATCGTATTATTCATACGAGGCTTAGTCTACATTAACGCCATCTAACTAACTACAGGTCTATCCTATGGATAAGCTAAAAGCTATCACAGATTCGATTACTTTTCGCACCTTTATTATCACCTTGCTTGCTTTATTAATGCTCATTCCGCTCTATATGACGCAGGGCATTATTAGCGATCGCGATCAATATTATCATCAAACATTGGATAATATTGGTAAAGGTTGGGGCACGCAGCAGACAATTGTTGGACCTGTTTTGGTTGTTCCCTATGTTGAGCATATTTTTAGCGCTAATACCGTGACCGATGAAAATGGTGAAAGTAAAACCATCAGCCGTGATATTTTCAATCATAAAACCATGGTATTGCTACCTGAGGAACTCAAGGTTGAGGCGGATCTTAACGAGCAATTTAGAAAACGCGGTATTTATAGTTCGTTGCTTTATATCGCTGATTTAACCCTTAGTGGCGCATTTGATCTTTCTGTGTTACCAGCAAAGGATTCCACTAGTAGCAAGGTGAATTGGGATAAGGCTTATCTAGCAATTGGACTAAGTGATACCAAAGCCATTACTGAAACCACCCCCATACGCTGGGATAAAGCTAGTGCTCCTTTAGAGCCTGGTACAATGCTTAATGGCTTTTTAAAGTCGGGTTTTCATGCCTCAATGAAGCATACCCGACGTTTTAATTCCCGTCCTGAGTTCAGGATTAAATTATCAGTAAAAGGTCGTGGTGGCTTTCGCTTTGCCCCTTTAGGTAAAATGACCAAAGCAACGATTAAATCAGGCTGGCCGCACCCTAGCTTTCAAGGTGCTATATTACCTAATAATGAGGCTGAGGTATCTAAAGAGGGTTTCAGTGCAGATTGGAGCATTCCACATCTTGCCAGAGATTATCCGCAACATTGGGTATTAGAAGAGGGGAAAGAAGCACCTAAATATGATCTCTATTCATTAACTACAGGGGTTGATTTGTTCTCTCCTGTATCGTTGTATACAAAAATAAACCGTAGCGTAAAATATGGCGCATTATTTATTGGACTGACGTTTATCGTCTTCTTATTGTTTGAAATGATCGCTAAAACACGCACCCATACAATCCAATATATTTTAGTTGGTGTATCACTTAGCTTATTCTATTTGATACTGGTTTCACTCTCTGAGCACCTACCGTTTCTTATTTCCTACGCTTACGCAGCCGCGACAACGATTGGTATTATCACCCTCTATTCCGCCGCCGTATTAAGGCGATTCTCACGCGCCATTATGATCTTTTTACTCTTAAGTAGCCTGTATGGCGTGTTGTTCTTTATCCTACAAATGGAAGACTATGCCTTACTTGCGGGTACGGGGCTGATTACTGTGATTGTTATTTTTATGATGTTTGCTACGCGACGTTTACAACGGTAATTTATACTATAGTTTTTCACATAAATAATTGCACCCTTCGACTCCGCTCAGGGTACAGCTCCCTGAGCGGAGTCGAAGGGTGCGGAAATTTAATAAATGAATGTCTATAGGCTCTATTAACACCTCGTCAACGGCATCATAAATTCTCGTGACTGAGCACAAAACATCACATTAGCTATTAGCTAACTCTTTAGGCATGGTTCAAGCTAAGGTAACACTTTTAAATTTAATTAAAGTATTTTTATTGCATTCAAATAATTGATACTAAAGGATTTAACCCCCTATTCTAGTCCTCTATCAGAATATAAAAGTGTTACCTTGTATCCGCTATTATTGAACCATGCCAGAAAATGTCTTTTAAAACATCTCATTACTAGCAACAATACACTACATTGCAATGTGCTTTGGGAGCCTCTTTTCTTGTTGTTATGAAAGCAATTAAACAGTGGCAAAGAGGATTTCATCGTGCCAGTTCGTTGGTTGAAAATTTGAATAGTCACTACCAATTTAATCTGGGACATTCCATAAATTCAAAGGCTTATTAAATTTTCGTTTTTTTGGCTAGCAGTTTAAGGGCGGCGGGACAGTTCCTAATAAAAAGCCTTCAACTGCCCCTGCTGTTTAATAATAGCTGTGCCGTCTTTCTCAAGTCTAATCCCCGTCATTTTAATGATATTCATCGTTCCCTTGCCTGATGCATTAGCCGCTTTGATTTTAATATTGGTTTTATATTTCCATTCTTTATCTATTTTCATATCACCACTTAACTCAAGCGGGGCATTACTAGAGCCTATATTGGCAGTTAATCCTTTATCTGATGGTTTTATAGTAAGCGAATAATCTCCCGCTGGACGTATGCGCATAGGGGAGATTAATTCGCCTTGTTTCCACTGACAATTTGCATCAAGCACAGGTAGCTCGCCCTTTGCCATTTCAAATTGTTTAATAGTGCCTTTTATATCGCCGCTTAATTTTGCTAGTTTTTGAAATTTTGAGGCAAATGCACCCGTGGTTTGGAACTGTGCATCATCTAAGCTAACCGTTTGGCTGATATTAAAACCTGCCAACCCTTTAAAGGTAATATCTGGGTCTTGAATTTCTAACGTTGATTTTAAGGCTAGACTGGTCATACTTCTTAATAGATCAACTGACCAAGATATATTATTTAAAGTGAGTTGTTTAGTAATAATTTCTTTTGCTTCACCATTCCATATTGTGCCTGTTAGCTGATTAACTTGAATATTTTTAAGGGGCAAATACTGATAAGCAAATGTAGCAGGCATATTCCAGATGGCGGTTGCACTAAAGCTGGTGATTCCTAGTAGAATTAGATTTCTTAGTTTCATTTTCTCTCCAGAATCAAACGCACATCAACCATACCGATGGTTTTGCTTTTTTTAAGAATCATTTCATTACTATTTAGCGCGTATTTTTGTTCTAAATCATGGATAAAGCGCATGACTTTATCTGCTTCTGCATTTTTTAATGACAAAATAACTTTATTCGCCCCCCTAGACTGCATTCGTTGTAGGGTAGATTTTAAACGCCAAGTTTGCAGTGCTTTTTCAATTAATTGTTGTGGATTTCCCGTGACTTTTTTTGTTTTGATACCTCTGCTTTGTTGTTGTAATTGTTTTACGATTACACTTTGACGTTGCATTAATTGCAATTCAGTTTGTTTGCTCTGGGTTAGCTTAGTCAAGGATTCATGGCTACTGAGAATTGGATTAAGTATTATCAGCCAGAATAACATCACGATGACCGCAACGGTTGCAATAGCAACCAGTGTTTTCTCCCGTGATGAGAGCATTAAAAACCAGCTTTTTAGTGCGTTCATACGACCCCCTTGATCACTAATGTTGACTCCACTTTATTAGCAGTGGTGGTGGATGATTTAATCTCTACTTTTAAGGCACCTTCTTTAATTAAGGTGTTTTTAAAAGCTTCTAAACGGCTGATATTCGGAGCGCTAATCACAAATAATAATTCATCGTTCTGATCTCGTATTTCGCGTAATTGAATATCCTTAAATTTCTTTAAAAACGGAGAAACAATAGAGATGGTTTGCAGTGTTGAACCGCCTGTAGAGCCTGTGTTTTTTTGTAATGCTTCCAATTTTTGGCTCATTTGTACTGCCGCATTTTGGATACGACTATTAGGAAAGGTCTGTTGATAGACGGACACAATTTCCGCTTCTAAATGATTCAGTTTATTCGCCAACAAATGATTTTCCCATGCCGCCATTCCAATCCAGATCATACCCAATAATGCCGCTAATGATGCCGCAGGTAGCCACGGCTTCCAGTTGAAGTTAAACAGTGCGCTATCGCCACGACTAAAGCCTGTGAGTAGATTTAGTTCTAGTGCATCGACAATTTCATCATGATGCACCTCATCACCACTACTGAGGAGATGCTTTTCAAACTCACCTAATTCAGCGGGATAGTGATTTTCATCACCATAATAATAAATGCTTTCGGGCGCATCATCCTCATCCTTTAATTCTTCTGCTAAAAAGAGGGATAGTAGACTATTATCACAACTAAAGCCTGACCACTTATCTTGGCGTAAATAGGATTTTGTTTCTCTGCGGATTAATGTCCAGCTAGCGGGCTTTACACTAATAGCATAGAGATTAGACAAGACGTAATGCGGGTGAATTGCATGCTGGAGTAGCAATTCTAACCAGTGTTCCATTTTTTGATGATTAATAATGGCAACACGGCTGATATCATTCTCTTTCACTGTATGAATGGCAAAATGCAATGATTCAATATCATCTGCCAATCGTTCTTCTAGCGCATAGGGAACGGCTTGTAACAGCTGTTTTTTATTGGTACTAGGAATATTAACGCTGGTTAATAGCACATCTTCACTGGGAATAAAGACAACGACTTTTTTCCCCGATGCCATTGCGTGTAGTTCTTTCCAGTCAGTCTCTACAAAACTTGCTGTTTGTTGTTTATTTGTTACAACCGCAGATTCAGGCAATAATTGCTCTGGATCTGTGGCTGAGTGTAGTTTTATTAGGAGTAATTGCATTATTTAAGTCATTTAGTCGGCTATCAATTTAGAACAAAGAAAGCCAGTTAGTTCAAATAGTTAAAAAACAACACCTTGCAAAGGTGTAAAGTACACTAAGAAAAAATAAAACAGCCTTTGCGTACTCTGTCGTCTTTGCGAAAGATATGTTTTTCATCCCACTTTAAGTTGATAGCCCAGTATTAGAAACGCTTAATTTGGCTTAGAACTTTCGTTATTATCTGTTTTTTGTTGCGATTTATAAGGATTCCCAAAATCACGGCTAATAACACGTACTTTGCCCTTTTTTCTTTCTAAAATACTGTTAATAAAAATTCGTGTATTATTAATTGTAACAGCGCCCTCTAAAAGAAAATAATCGCTGGTGACTGTCAATGTTTGCGCATAATTTGCTTTTTTCTTACCCATTTCAGAACCTTGTGCAAATAGTGTCGCAACCTCTGGCAAACTCCAAAAATCATTTATATTCTCAAAGGGATTTTCTTCTCTAGCTTTCTTAATGGCATCTGCCGTCTCTGCATTAAATCCAATCGCTTCAAGTACTTCTGGCTCTGCTGTGTTTACGTTAATACGGGTTTCTTTTGGCAGTGCTGATACTAAGGGCTTTAGGTCTTCAACAAATTCTTTCGTCATACCTTTTAGTAAAAGTAACTCGCTAATATCAATGAGAGGCGCATTGGCCGCCATATAAGGTTTTTCTAGTGACTGGTAATAACCACTTTCAGCTCCTCCTTGGCGCTCTTCATCCTTTTTATCAATCCAATCCCATAACGTATCAGTAAAATTTTCAGGTGGTCCGAGTGCCTGATCCTTATCTATTTTGGCAAACAGCCTAGTGATGCGCTCATAGACTAAGGGTTCTGTTTTTATTACCTTTGGCTGGTTCGGTTGGTTCGGTTGGTTCGGTTGGTTCGGTTGGTTCGGTTGGTTTGGTTGATTTGGTTGATTTGGTTGATTAGCATTAGGGTTGGGCGCTGGAAGTTTTGGATAGACCATATCCACAGCATTTAAATTTAGTTTTCCTTGCAAATCAAATAACTGCCCCGTTAACATGCCGCCATCAATAGGAATAGGCGGGAGTTCAGTTGCCCAATCTTCCTTCTCATGATCTGTTTTGGGATTATCTTTATAATCTTGCTCAAGAATCTTCTTCGACCAATCCTCCATTCCCACAGCATATTGATAAGCCTGTTCCAAACTAGCAATATTCCCCGTTAAACGTATCTGTATTTGCTGTCGATACATAGCAACGGATGCAAGTGATATGGCAATAGCGGTAATCATTAGCGCAATGACTAAAGCAACACCACGCTGACTGTTTTGCTTATATTGTCTGTTTTGTAATGCGCCCCACTTCATTTTTTAGACTCCCGTGGTGCAGGGGTGATGGCTGCAAGACGTTGCGAGAGGCGCATATTACTACCTTTTTCATGATTTAATTTGTAATCATAGATAGTGGTATATGACATCACCGCACGTACATATTTGCGTGTTTCATTAAAAGGAATGCTCTCAATCCAACGACTAGCTTCTAGCTCATGATCAGGAAGCCATTTAGAAATACGATGTGGACCTGCATTATAGGCAGCGCTAGCTTGGGCAAAATTACCTTTAAAGCGTTCTAATAATTCTTTGAGGTAGGCGCTACCCAATTGAATATTCGTATTTGGAATAAAAATATCGTTTTTAGACAACTTAGGTAGATTAAGCTTTCTAGCAACGGCTCTTGCAGTCGGTGGGATTAATTGCATCAGTCCTTGTGCCTTTGCACCAGATGCTATATCCGCATCAAATGCACTCTCACGTCGGGTAATACCATAAATCCAAGCAGCGGGAATTTCATTATTCTCTGCATGCTTTATGATTAACTCTTGAAATTCAAGAGGAAAACGCAAACCAACTTGATTCCAATCTTTGGTTTTAGCCACGCTGACAATAGCTAAAAAGGGATTGTTGTTTTCTAATGCCAACTTAGCGGCAGCCAGTTTTTGTTCTTTATTCATTTTCTTTAGTGCATAAAACCATTCCTGTTTAGCTAAGCTTTCAAATCCAACGTTAAATAATTCTAACGCACGCTGGATACCGATATTATCATTCACTAATGCGCGCACTTGCTCGCCTCTATCAGGTTCTGGCTTGGCAAGACTATGATATTTTTTTTGCAAATGATCCGCAGCAATAAAGCCATAAAAAGATGCATTGTGGGAAAGTGTTTCATACATTGCCAGCGCAGTGTCTATTTTTCCCGCGCTAGCCAATGAACGTGCCTTCCAATATTGCCATGCATCTTTTTGCTGATATTCCTCGCTCATCGCATCAATCGCATCACCCACTTTTTTCCAATCACTCTGGCGTAATGCCATGCGCGCCATCCATACATTACTTTGATCGTCACGATATTCGGCAGGAATGGCGGCTAAATGTTGTAACGCATAAGGATCATGATTCATTGCATTTTGCATCGCAATATAGCTGGCGGTTTCTGCTTTTTCCTTCGTGTTAAAACGATAATTTTTTTCTAGTTTTTGTAATATCGCTTGTGCTTTTTCGGTGTCCTTACGTGCGATGCGTTTGATGCCATAAAGGAGAATTGTGTGATCGTAAGGATGTGCGCCCGATAAGATTTTTTGGGTACTTTTTTTAAGGAGAAATTTTTTCGCCTTATGTTTGAATTTACTCCATAAAGCGACCCGCTGTTGATCATCTGAACTCAGTCTTTTAGAAACGACCTTAGCGAGCTTATGATTACCCTTATCCATTGCTAATGCGATACGTTGCCAGATTCTATTTTTATCCAATAAATTTTTGCTTGAGAGTAAATCAAATAAGCCATTGCAAGCAGAGGGGCGGTTAGTCCCAGAAAGCCAAAGTTGTAGCGCCTTTTTTACCGTCTCATCTGCTTTATCATTAGTCGCTGATGTGTGTAACTTTGCTTGTAAGTAATAACAGAGTGCAGATGTACCACCACGACCTTTGGAATAGGCTAATTGCGCATCAGCCCACTGTTGTTTAGCAATCAGCTTATTCATCCATGCAGACCATAAGCGATCAGCCACGGACGAATCTTTATATTGGTGTATAAATTGTGCCAATTCTGTTGCAGAAGCTTTACTAATCTTACGCTTCAAACGTGCATAATCGAGAAAAGGGTAGAGGAGATAATTTTTCATCTCGCTTAGATCAACCGATTTTCCTTTTTGTAAATTCGCATAGAGAGTGATGAATTGTTTTTGTTGCGCACTCAGTTCTTCCTGCTCACCTGCAAAAGATAAGGAATAAGGTAAAAACAGTACAAAAAATGTAAGTAATAGAATTTTCATATTTATTATTAGGCGAACTGAAAGCATTAACGCAGATTATACACACAGGGTTTAGCCTTTATACTATTGTGCTGTCTCTATTACTTAATATTAATGTGATCTATTTTTAGACTTGAAGAGTATTGTTTTTATCGATTTGATAAACATACGAAAAATAAATTACAAAACTTGATTATTTCTAAATGTATCCTACGCTCTTGGTTCTATTAATTAAGTGAAGGAAATATAAAATGGGAATGATTTCAGAGTTTAAAGAATTTGCAATGAAAGGCAGTTTAGTTGATATGGCTGTCGGTATTATCATTGGCGGTGCGGTTGGCAAGATGGTTTCATCCTTGGTCGAGGATGTCATTATGCCACCAATAGGTGTCCTAATGGGAGGAGTGGATTTTTCTGATTTATCCTTTGTTATTCAAAAAGCACCTGAAGTCGCGATAAAATATGGCGCTTTTGCACAGACATTGATCGACTTTATTATTATTGCATTTGTTATTTTTATTATGATCAAAGTGATTAATAAAGCCAACCGAAACAAAGAAGTAGAAGAGGAAGAAGCAGCGCCAACCAGTGAGGACTTACTAACAGAAATCAGAGATTTATTGAAGAAGGGATAAAGACGTTTCAAGTAATGAATTTACCTATATTGCGCTGATTTTTTGTTCCTGATTGGAGCATCTCAAAAGGCGCATAGTTGCTCTACGCAACGATTGAGATGATTCAAACAGGAGCAAAAGGGGCTACCAGTTTAAGGTGGGACAGTTAATGTTTCTGCTATTCACCCGCACCCTTCGACAAGCTCAGGAAGCTAGTTCCCTGAGCTTGTCGAAGGGTGCGGGTTGTTTGCTATGACTTTACTTGTCCCGCCTTAAGTTGGTAACCTTAACTTGCATTAGAAAGAAAAACAAAGTCTCTCGCAAAGATACAGAGTGTGCCAAAAAAGATAAGCCCCCTCCCCTTTGCATCTTTGCGAGAGAACTATTTTCATGCGCAACTATTTAGTCATGGCTTTTTTTAGCAAATCCATAATAGCTTTATTTTTTGATTTCTTAGCAATATCAAATGCCGTTTCATCAAGCAGGTTTTTCAGGTTTGCATCAGCACCTTTTTCAATCAAGCGCTTAACTGCATCAACCTCATTGACCGCAACTGCCAGCATTAATGCTGTATTGCCCTCTTCGTCTTGAGAATTAATAGAAGCCTTCAGTCTTAGCAATTCTGTAATAAGCCCAGAGGAGCCTAACACCGCTGCTCGGTGTAATGCGGTTGAGCCTGTTTTATCCTTATGTGAAATATTGGTACTAAGAGGTAATAACTGCAAGGTGATTGCGCGGTTGCGCTTATCAATCGCCATCATTAAAGGCGTAACCCCCTGATCATTGGGAACACAAGGCGATACTTTATTGCTGTAGTGAAATAAAGTTTTTACCACCTCTTCATGATTACCTTGAATTGCATACATTAAGGCACTATTGCCACGACGATCAGAAGCGCGTACATCCGCACCAAACTCGATCAGTTGGGCAACGATGGTTGCATAACCTTCACGTGAAGCAATCATCATAGCATCCCAACCTGTGCGGGTACGATCATGCACATTGGCTCCCATTTCAACCAACATTGCGGTTATTTCTTCATGACCGTTTTCAGCCGCATAAGTAAGTGCGCTAGAGCCTGAACGGGTGCGTGCATTGACATCGGCACCACGCGATAGCAATAACATAATAGCTTCAGACTTTCCTGCTTCTGCTGATTGCATGAGGGGTGTTTTACCAAATCGACTCTTGGCATTAATATCTGCACCTTGCTTTAATAGTGCATTGATAGCCTCTACTTCCCCTTTTGATGCAACTTGCTGAAGCCTATCATTCAACGCCTTATCAGCCGCTGTTGAAAATGCTGGCAGGGAAAGCAATAGAGAGGCAAAAACCAATAAATATCTTAATGTTTTCATTATAGTAACTTTACTCGTTTCTTAGGACTTATTTGCGTTTTCATCTTCTTCATCTGGCTCGTCAGGCTCTTCATGTGCGATGCCTTTATGACAGTCAATACAGGTTTTCCCCTTATCGGTTGCGGAATCATGTTTTTTACGTGCTATTTTATCTTGCTCACTTAAATCCATACGCTCAAAAGAGTGACAACTGCGACACTCACGAGAATCAGTTGCCTTCATTTTAGCCCAAACTCGACTCGCCATATCCCAGCGATGTTTTTCATATTTTTCAGGCGTGCTAATAGTACCTATAATTTCATGGTAAACATCTTTAGCCGCCATTACTTTGGCGATCATTTTAGGAATAAAGGCTTTTGGTACATGGCAATCAGCACAACCCGCATGAACACCCGATGCATTAGAGAAATGAACACTTTCTTTCAGTTCTTTCAGGTTCGTTTTCATCGTATGACAGGAAGTACAGAACTCGGTTGTATTCGTTGCCTGTAATCCATAGTTAAATAAACTCATTAAAACTGCTCCAATAATTAACAGTAATAATGCTCCTTTTTTAGTTCTTCCTGACATTTATAGCCTCCTAGTAGCTCTTGTCAATAATTAAGATCGGGATGCAGTAAATCTAATACTTGCTTGGTATCCTTCATAGATAGTTGCCAATTACTCATCACCCCCAAATTATTTTGATCAAGGATAATAGCGTAAAAGTGTAACTGGGTTTTCTTTCTACTGAGGGATGTATAAATACTGTTAGATTTATGATATTCACCCTTTAATTTGTTATTTCATTTCCCGTAATTCTTTTTGCACCTGCCCTGCATTACGGAAATTTTTTCTGAAATCAGGGTTACGCCAGTCTTTATGATCCGCAAGTAAACTTTTTTCTGCTTTTAAACGTGAGGTGTAATCAGCAACAGCCGCTAAATCAGCCTCAGAAAAGCCATTAATTTGTTTGACCATTTTCTTATCGGCATTACGTCGTTTGCCCGATTTTATCCACCGCATTTGACGTAAGATATAGTTATAATGTTGCCCTTGAATACGTGGATAATAATCATCATTATGTCCTTCACCATTATCCCCATGACATTTAGCGCAGTTATCTTCAAAAATCTTTTTTCCCTTTTTCAGATTATCGCCTGCGCCAACCGCATTATTTGGCACCATCGGTAACTTAGAGACATAAGCGGCAACATCTTCCATTGCTTGCGGACCTTTTAAAAAAGTAGCGCTAGTAAAAGGATACATGGTTGGATTGTCACGATTTTTAGCACGAATATCAGCTAATTGCTTAATAATCACTTTTTGATGCTGACCTGCAATCTGCGGAAAATGCCCCGTTGGGTTTCCCCAGCCCTCAGGAGAATGGCATAAAGCACAGTTGCGGAAGAGTTTTTTACCATTTTCCATATTAGGTACTAAACTAAGAGCCGCTTTGATTTCATCTTGGCTAGACTGCTTAGGAGTGGCAATTGAGTATGAGCTGACAGTAAAAGCAATAACCCCCCCAACCAATAAAAATAACGATTGTTTCATTTTTCTCTCATTTTTGATTGTTATAAGCGTACTCTGAAACCCTAAGGAAAATTGTGACGTGAGGCACAAATTATTCATTCGAAGGTAGGTGTTGGAAAACTACAGGTTCAGTTGTGATTAATATCATACCATCAAAGATAGGAAAATTCTATGGAAGCACTTGCATAATCCGCGCAGAAAGTTCTTCAATTGAACTAGAAGTCGTATCAAACACTGTCAATCCATAGCGATTAAACAACTCTAAAGCATGATTAACTTCTGTGCGACAATTACCGAAAGAAGCGTATAAACCACCACTGTGGCGCTTTTCCCTAATATCTGCTAGACGCTTTGGATTGATAGTCAAGGCAATAATTTTATTTTTATTTTGCTTTAAAATCTGCGGCAACTCATCTTTTTGAAAATCATCTTCGGTTAGTGGATAATTTGCAGCCTTCATGCCGTAGTGAAGGGCAAGGTATAGACAAGTTGGTGTTTTACCTGAGCGCGATACACCAACTAAAATAACATCTGCATGACTCATGTTTTTCATCGTCATAGCATCATCATGTGTCAGGGTATAGTTAACAACATCCATGCGTTTATCATAACTTTTGGTGTTTTTTAAACTATGGATTGCGCCTGAAATATGGGTGGGTGAAACACCTATATCATTGCTAATATTTTTTAAATAATGAGAAAATAATTCATAATAATGGCAGGGAGCTTGTTGCAACACCTTGCTAATTTTTTTAGCAGGCAAGGTAGCAAAAACTAGAGGTTTAATGCCTTTTTTGATTTGGGCTTCTGCAAGTTCTTTAGCAAGTTGCTGGGCTTTTTCTAGGCTGTTAATAAAGGGTTTTTGATGCTGGCTGAACTCAATATCAGGGAATTGCGACAGTAGACTATTACCGAATAATTCAGCAGTTATAGCTGTGCGCTCGGACACGAAATACACAATGCGTTTGATTTTTCTCATAAGTGACACTCTCAAATAACGTTTTGAAAAATTAATATTGTGAAAACTACTATCTGCTATTAGATTATCAATAATATAGAGTAGTTATAGCTAATTAACGCTATTGAAATTATCAATAATGTATTTTCAATCGGATCTTAATAGACTACTCTTATAAATCTTTAAAAGGCTATTAAAACCTATGAAACATCTAAAAACCTGCAACTTACTCAAAGAGCTACGTGCTTTTTGCGTTACCCATCAAGAAGGTAATATGAGTAGGGCATCTGAAATATTGTATGCTAGCCAACCAACGATTTCCTTGCAAATCAAAAAACTAGAATCTGAATTTAAGGTTAAATTATTTGAGCGACGGGGCCCTAAGTTGAAAATTACCACAGAAGGGGAAATTCTTTATAATATCGCCTGCCCGTTAGTGCAAGGTATTGATCATCTTGAAGATAATTTTCATGGACAGTCGGATAATTTAACTTCGGGTGAGTTAGCTATTGCGGCTGAAGAAGCAACTTTGCTTTATACTTTACCTGAGCCTATTAATCAGTTTGTGACGAAGTATTCAGGTATTCGTCTAAAAATGGAGAATGTGTCAGGACGCGATGGACTAGAGTTATTAAAAGATGAAGAGGTTGATTTTACCGTTACTTCAATGCTAGAAGTGCCTAAACGGTTTGATTATATGCCTTTTATCTCCTATCCCACAGTTTTAATTACCCCGTTAAATCATCCCTTAACCAAACTAGATAAAGTCACCATTAAAGATATTGGTGAATATGGTTTAGTATTGCCTCCCTCGCATTTTAGTAGTTGGCGATTAACAAAAATGGTATTTGCCTTAAAAGGAGTGAATTATAAAGTCGCTCTGCAAGCAGGCGGTTGGGAGGTTATTAAGCGCTATGTCGGTATTGGATTAGGTGTTTCAATTATTACTACGATATGCATTACTCCTGAAGATAAGGACAAATTTACCATTATACCGCTGGATGATTATTTTCCTAATAGAAAGTATGGCGTGCTAACGCGTAAAGGAAAGCCGCTATCACTGCCTGCTCAACGCTTTATTGAAATTTTGCAAAATCACTATGGGAGTAAAGTTTAATGATAGCAAAAAATATCTATAAAAATCTGCAACAATTAGGGGCTGATACACAACTACCTGATTCCCCTGAGACTGCATTGTTAGAGAGTGTCGAAAACCCACAAGCAGATATTGATTATTTAGTGCGCTTCACCGCACCAGAATTTACCTCATTATGTCCAATGACGGGACAACCTGATTTTGCACATTTAATGATTGATTATATTCCTGATACACGTTTAGTAGAGAGTAAATCGCTAAAATTATACCTTGGCTCATATCGCAATCATGGTGCATTTCATGAAGATTGCACCATACGTATTGCGAGACGATTGATTAAAGAAATTAAGCCAAAATGGATTCGCATTGGTGGCTATTGGTATCCGCGTGGCGGGATGCCAATTGATGTATTTTTTTCCTATGGTGAAATACCCAAAGGCATCTGGGTTCCTGAGCAAAATGTGCCAACTTATAGAGGACGAGGATAGCTAGGCTCTGTTGATATTTGACTACCCCCCCTTTTTGACGATTTTTCATACTAAATCAAGAAGTAAAAACAAACAGCGGCTACCAACTTAAGGTGGTAGCCGAAAATAGGCACTAATGGTAGGGCGTAAGAATTGCCTAGACTCTTTAGTTTGTCATCAACTAAAAGAGAACGAAACCGATGACACTTCTTGACTATCAGCTTAAGGCGGGGCAGTTAAGGTTATGTTTTATTCACCGCACCTTTCGATAAGCCCAGGAAGCGATGTCCTGAGTTTATAGAAGAGTGCAGGTTATTTACCATGACTTTACTTATCCCGCCTT
>DRMS01000040.1 GCA_011322515.1 Leucothrix mucor | reverse complement strand
TCGCACTAAACGCGCTGCAATTTGTGGATTTAAGCGGTCTAGTTCTAATACGCGATCAGTAATAAAGGTATAGCCAGAGCCATCGGCTTGATGAAAGTTGACAGGGTTCATATTGGCAAAAGCACCAATCACTGCGCGTACTTTATTGGGGTTTTTAATATCAAAACAATCATGCTGCATTAGTGCTTTTACACTGTCTAGCGTATTGGGTAAGCTAGAGCATGCTTGCATCATAAACCACTTATCCATTACCTGTGTATTGTCTTTCCAACGGGCTTCAAAAGTATCAATGGCTTGTTGTCGCTGTGGGCAGTCAATATCAAGTAATACCCTAAAGGCGGCTAAATTATCCGTCATATTCGTGGCATCACTAAATTGTTGATAGCACTGCTGATAAATACTGTCATCTTTAATAGCGCCAAGGTAAGCAAGGCAGATATTTTTTAGGCGGCGTTTGCCAATGCTTTGTGCATCAATTTTGTATTCACCTTTATCTTCAAGCTCGGCATAGGTATTTTCAAATGATAAGCGCAATGCTTTGGCAAGGGTATTACGCAATAATTCACGTATAGTATGGATGGCTTCGGGATCCGCATGATCCACCGCTTCGGCAATATCCGCCTCTGATGGTAAGGATAATGCTTCTGCGCGTAATGAATAATCCAGATCCTTATTTTCTAGCAAGGCTTGATAGGCATCAATTACCTGTGGCTCTATCCCCAATACTTCTCCTTTGGTATGTGCTGATAGCATGTCTATGATCAGTTTTTTAGCTAAACGCTGGCTAGCTTCCCAACGATTAAAATCATCACTATCGTGTTGCATTAAGAAGATAAGATCCGCAGTACCGTAAGGATAATCAAGACGTACAGGGGCAGAGAAGCCACGTAATAAAGAGGGTAAAGGTTCGCTATCAATATTGATAAAGGTAAATTCTTGCTGTGGTTGAGTCAGTTGTAATACGTGTGATGTGCCTAATGCATCACTATCACCTTCTAGTTGTAAAGTTAGATCCTTGCCGTTTTTATCTAATAAGCCCATTGCAATAGGAATCATAAAGGGTTTTTTATGATGGGATTCAGGGGTATCAGCACAGCTTTGCGTTAGTGATAAGGTGCATGTTTTGGCTGTAGCATTATAGCGCATGGAGACTTTTACAAAGGGAGTACCTGCTTGCTCATACCAGTGTTGCAATTGGTTTAAATTAAGCTTATTAGCATCCGCCATTGCTGCCAAAAAATCCTCAGTGGTCACCGCTTGACCATCATGACGCTGGAAATATAAATCCATCCCTTTACGGAAGCCTTCTTCACCCAGCAAGCTATGATATAAGCGCACCACCTCTGCGCCTTTTTCATAAATAGTCAGGGTGTAGAAGTTATTAATCTCCATAAAGGACGCAGGGCGGATAGGATGCGCCATCGGCCCCGCATCTTCGGCGAATTGATGGGTGCGTAACATGCGGACATCTTGAATACGCTGTACTGAGCGTGAGTGTAAATCTGCGCTAAATTCCTGATCTCTAAAGACGGTTAGTCCTTCTTTTAAACTAAGCTGAAACCAATCCCGACAGGTGACTCGATTACCTGTCCAGTTATGAAAATACTCATGTCCAATCACCGACTCAATGGACATATAATCGTGATCTGTTGCCGTCTCAGGGCTGGCAAATACAAGCTTGGAGTTAAACACATTCAAACCCTTATTTTCCATCGCTCCCATATTGAAATCATCAACCGCCACAATCATATAAATATCAAGATCATATTCCAGTCCAAAACGCTCCTCATCCCACTTCATCGCGCGCTGTAGTGATCCCATTGCATGATCACACTTATCAATATTATGCGCTTCAGTATAAATTTCTAACTGTATTTCACGACCTGACATGGTGGTAAAAGTATCGCTAATATGCTCTAAATTACCCGCCACTAATGCGAATAAATATGCAGGTTTCGCAAACGGATCTTGCCACTTAGCAAAATGCTTACCGTCTTCTAAATCACCACTTTCCAGCAAATTACCATTGGATAATAGTACGGGATATTTTTCTTTATCGGCGCGAATAAGGGTGGAGAAAACACTCATAACATCAGGACGGTCTAGATAATAAGTGATGCGACGGAAACCCTGTGCCTCACATTGTGTGCAGAAATTGCCACTGGATTTATATAAACCATCCAATGCCGTATTTTTCTGCGGATAGATACGGGTAACAATTTCTAAGGTGAAATTTTCAGGCGTATTGTCAATGCTTAAGCTTTTATCATCTAGTGTATAGTCAGATTCAGTTAATAATTTGCCATCCAATGTGATACTTTCTAGCTCCAACTCCTCACCCTGTAATTGCAACTGCTGCTTTGCATTCGAGGCATTATTATAGTGATACACCACAATCGAGGTGACAAGGGTAGAGTCCTCATCAAGATCAAAAATAAGATCAATGCTGTCTACTTGGTAAGTAGGCACGCTGTAATCTTTAAGGTAGATGGTTTTAGCTTGGGAATTTTTCATATTTTTATTGGTTTCATTTAAAGGAAAGAAATTTTAATAAGGAAGTTTCAAGTAATGAATTTACCTATATTACGCTGATTTTTTGTACCAAAAGGGCATAGCAATTCCTGATTGGAAACTATCAAGAGTCGTAGAGTCATTCTACGCAACGATTGACAGGATTCAAGCTAGGATGATTAAAATCACCATGCATCTCTATAGTTCTCATGATAAAATCAGCATTATTTCTATTCCTCCCAAACAAGCAATAAATCCGAAAAATGTCAAACCAAAATACCTACAAAAGTCCTGTTCGTAAATTAGTAAAGTTTTTTGAACAAAGTAGAGACCAGTGGAAAGAAAAGCATAAAACCACAAAAAAACAAATAAATAGTTAAAAAATAGAATTGGCATCTTGCAATTAGGATGATTAAAACCCCAAACCATCCTAGCAAGAGGGAGGGGAACATAATCATCAAATGTCAACAAAGCCTAAGCAAATGTATCGGTAAACAAATTCTCAGACCAATCAAACATATCTCGATAACTGCGATTGCTAGCAACACTTGCTGCACCACTAGAACCTGGTACGGCAGTCATTGACTGGGTTGCAGGGTTATATTGATAAACCACGGTTGCCCAAGATGCAGTTGTAGTGGAAATAGGGCTATAGCAAGCAGAGTTGGTCATTGGAGCATGATAAGGCTGAGCACCACCGAGCATGCGAATAATGGCATCTGCACAAACTTTGGCTTCTGCATTAGCAATATGTCCTGCCTTGGGCTGCCCTGTGCCTTGCGAATCACCAATAATATGGATATTAGAGAGACTGGTTGACTCATAACTAATGGGGTCAACATCCGCCCAGCGACCTGAGGCATGATTTGCCAAACCTGCTGACTTAATGATCTTTCCTGCCGATTGGGTTGGAATAACATTCAGTACATCTGCCTTAAAATCACCCGAACTGGTGATTGCAATACGTCGATTGGAATCAACTGCCTCCAGTATCACATTGGGGTGGTATTGTAGATTATTAGCATAGGTCACATTAAAAGCATGAGTAAATGTGGTCT
>DRMS01000039.1 GCA_011322515.1 Leucothrix mucor | reverse complement strand
TTGCTCTCCAACTGCATATACATACCAATCATCCTGTTTTTTATTGGTTAATTTTCCGCATAAATCATCAAGCTGATACCAGCGTAGCACACCTGAAAAGTGCCCTTTATAGGCATCATAAAAAGGATCATTTTGCTATGCTCCTACTTAGTGCTTGGTTAATTTCATTTCGCTTGATTTCATTCAATGAACTCCAGTGTATTAGCATCAAAATCACGACAAAAAAGAGCTTTTCTGCCTGATTTGCTTATTGTATATGCTATTTTATTGGCATCTAGACGCAAGCGTAAATTTTCTAAATCACTCACTTGCAATGCGACATGCCGATCACGCCCACCGTGTTGGGGTCTTTGTGGTGAGTCGGGATTCGGTACTTCCAGTAGATGTATTTGCTGCTGATTGGTAATAATCAACCATGCCCCCTTAAAGTCCAAATCAGGTCGATCTGTAGCAACCTGCAAACCCAATATATCGCGGTAAAACACTAATGCCCGTTCTGTATCAGCAACTATCATGCTGATATGATGAACTCCTAAAAAACTCATAACTTATTACCAAATAACCTTCACTAAACCAATGCTTGAGACAACAATCAAGCCCAAACCTAAGACGCGATGAAAGGTAGTTGAATCAGAATGTACTAAATACTCATGCGCCTTTAAACCTACAAAATGCCCTATCGCAGCAAATGGCAGTAGCCAGAGTGCTACCAACCAATTTAACGGTACATCATAAACAACAAAGGTTGTCATTTTAAAGGACACTAAAATGAACCATAAGATAAACAATGTTTCTCGAAGCTCTGTCTTTTTAACATAACGCATGACAACCGCTGCTATCAGCGGCGCTCCTACTAATGATGTGCCGCTTACATAACCACCTAATACCAATAACAATCCATCAACCCATTTTGATTGACTGCGAATGGTGTAGTTAAATAACCATGTCAGCCCGTAGAATAAAGTGATTAAAAAGACCATGATCGTCACTATTTGCGTAGGGAAATTAAACAAACCCAGAATACCGATAAACTTGGGGATAATAATCACAGCCATGACTTTGCCAACAATAGACCAATTGACATTATGTATGCGGCTACTCAGCGTTATGGAAGTGAAAAATAATAGATGCGCCCCTATAATGGGTAAGAAGAAAATGGGATTGCTATCAACCAATAGCAGTAAAGGTAAACCCAAAGCCGCCCCGCCAAAACCTATGCCAGTACGCACAAAGCCTGTCCAGATAAAGATAAGGGCAATGGCGATGAGTTGTAGCGTGCTGAATTGGTTTATTATTTCTTGCATATTTTTTCCTGTATTTTATCTATTCGCAATTTAAACTACGCTATGTATTTAAAAAAAGGGGTCTCTTGCAAAGATGCTACACACGCAAAGATATTATATTTCCCTGTTAATTGAAGGTTCGCTTCCATGACATTATTTACGTGTTTATTTCCTTGGAGTAACCTTAATTTAGGGTCGGCAATTTCCTCTGTTCACCCTGTATGACTATAAAAAACCTAACCCAATAAGAATATATGCAAACAGAAGCATCGATATTATCAACAGTGAAAATACTATGGGCAATAACCAAAAAATAGTAATGGCTTGTTTTTTTGAGAACAAATAGACCATCAGTAAAAATAAAATATTAAAGGCTACCAATATATTTAACTCTACAAATGCAGAAGGTATATGGGCATGTTGGCTTTCATAACTAATATACACCTGTGCAAAGCTATATAACTGCAACAAAAAAACCAATATTGGTATGACAACTAAAGTTTTCACTCCTGCTTATCTAACAACAAAGACCGCCCATAATCCCTTCCCAACATCGCCTTGAAAAGCGTTGCACCTTTAGCAACATTTTTCTGCCAATCATTCGATGCATCATCATCGGTATGATCAGTCACATATTTATAACATTCAAATGCCGTATCATGATGTTGGCAGACTTTATGCAGGGCAAATGCTTCCATATCAACGAGGTCAATGGCGATATCCAAACCCTCAAGATGTAGCTCAGAATCGGTGACAAACGAATCTCCTGAAGCCAGCACAATGCCTTTCGCCTCAGGAAGTGCCTCGTCCATAAAAGGGGTCACTCCTCGTGGCACGCCCAAACCACGCACATCCATATCACGCTGTACGAAGGTATCCACTTTTAGCAAGCCTGATTGTTCACTTACCGCACCTGCTGTACCGTAGTTAATCACCAAGGCTGGTTTATAAAAAAGTATCGCTTCAAAAAGCTGAATCGCCGCATTTAATTTTCCGATTCCCGTATGAACCACAGGCGCTAAGCGTTCCAAATTGGGCGTTTCCATTTCAAGTGCTGCAACAATAAGATAGCGGGATTTTGCATCTGCCATTTGAACTAATCTCCTGCAAATTCACATAATGCAAACACAGGACAATCAAGCTCTGTGACTAATTTTTTACTACCGCCCAAATCAGGTAAATCAACCACAAAACAGCTCTCGATAATATTTGCCTCTAACTGACGCAGTAATGTAATTGCTGCAGCGGCTGTTCCACCTGTAGCAATTAAATCATCAATTAATAAGATACGCGCCCCCTTATGAACACAGTTTTTATGCACTTCAATACTATCTTCGCCATATTCCAATTGATAAGACTGGCTAATAGTATCACCAGGCAATTTCCCCGCTTTACGGATCGGGATAAAGCTAGCCCCCAACTCATAAGCAACCACCGTACCAAAAATAAAACCACGCGCCTCTATCCCCGCTACGGCTGAGATATTTTCATTCATATAACGATGCACAATCGTATCAACCGTCATGCGCAAAGCTTTTGAGTCTTCAAGTAGCGTGGATATATCACGGAACTGAATTCCTTTTTTGGGGTAGTCGGGAATGGTTCTGATGGAAGCTTTAATTGCGTCACGCATTGGGGTTTCCTGTTAGTATAAATAAAACGGCAACTATAACTTAGATTCTACAACGGCTCTAGCCGTCTGTAATTTATAGACACTAGTATTTGACTAAAAAACGAAAGCTTTCATTCCTTTATTACCTCTCCTTTAAGCATGCCAAGAAAAGACAACAGATCTCCATCTTTCATACTTTTCACAAGTATCTTGCTAATTCAAAAATGAAACTTAAACAAAGCTATGCGATACTCCCCATTTTTTGTTAAGGAACGAGTATGAAATAACTTCCCGAAGTTCTAACACAGAATTTTTATTTCAGATTGGATGAACTCATGAGACGCATAGTCACTCTACGCGACGAATGAGATCATTCAAGCTGGGATAAAAAAGCAAGTTAGAGATCGGGAAGTTGTTTTGTGCTCGTTCCTAAGTGAGAGTCCATTATGCCCCAATCTACCAACCGCCCTATTACCCGCGCGCTTATCAGTGTTTCTGATAAAGCAGGAATTCTAGAGTTTGCCCAAAAGCTTCATGCTCGTGGTGTTGAAATCCTATCGACAGGAGGCACGGCTAAGATACTGCTTGATAATGCTATTCCTGTCACCGAAGTTTCTGATTACACTGGCTTTCCTGAGATGATGGATGGTCGAGTTAAGACCTTGCATCCTAAAATTCATGGTGGTATTTTAGCCCGCCGTGGCACGGATGATGCAGTGATGGAGGAGCATGATATTCCACCCATTGATCTTATTGTGGTTAATCTTTACCCTTTTGAAGCGACTATTGCTAAAGATGATTGTACGTTAGAAGAGGCGATTGAGAATATTGATATTGGTGGCCCAACGATGGTGCGCGCTAGTGCTAAAAACCATGCACATGTTGCAATTGTGGTTGACCCTAGTGATTATAAAATAATTGAAAGCGAACTTGATAATAATGATGGCGCAATCTCCAAAAAGTCTCGCTTTAAACTGGCGACTAAGGCGTTTGAACATACCGCTAAATATGATGGCTTGATTGCTAATTATCTTGGCAAAATTATTGAAAATGACAAGCCAAAAGGGTTTGCAACGACCTTTAATATGCAATTTAGAAAAGCTCAAACCATGCGCTATGGCGAGAACCCACATCAAGCCGCTGCTTTTTATAGTGCTGAAGATCAGACTGAAACCTGTATCGCAACAGCCAAGCAGTT
>DRMS01000038.1 GCA_011322515.1 Leucothrix mucor | reverse complement strand
TATTTATATTAGGAAATCATCAAGACTTTTTCCATCTTTAAGCTCAGCTTCAACCCACTTTGGTCTTCTGCCTCTGCCTGTCCATGTTTGATCTGCATCATTAGGATTTGCGTATTTAGGTTTTACTTTGCTTACTTTTTTTGGACTAGCGGTAGAAATAACTTCATCAAAAGTAAAACCTGACTGCTTAGCAAGCTCTTCCATTTGTTTACGCACCGATGTTTTTGCTTTTTTTTGCTTCTTTTTTATTGCGGGTTTCAATTTTTTTTGTAGCTCAATTAGCTCAGGTAAACTCATTTTTTCTAAATTGATAGACATCCTTTCTCCATTAGTTGTGGTGGGTTTTAATTTATAACTCCTCGATACTATAAATAAAGTGTAATATTTTCAAGTATTATTTGTTTTATATTATTAATTTTTAAATTCAACGTGAATTAAATACCATACTAATAATGTTTTTATATACCAAAATAGATAGGAGTTGTTATTAATTAATATAATCACTATAGGAATGAGTGATTGGATAATCGACAGATAACGGTTTATCAGAATTTATCCTGTGTTGCTGGTCATATAGGTTAATTTTGTGTGATCATTAAGTACTCATAAAATTGTTTTATTGTTCACGGTTTTGATAATAATGAAAATAATAAATTTCAAAAACAAGGTAAGCGGAGAAAGTGGCATGATTTCAGCTGTGACCATTGTTACTCTCTTTGTGTTTAGTATTCTTTTAGCTGTATGGCAAATTCTCTATAATCAAGGCAGCAACCTTGTTTCAGGTGTTCCTGTTTTTCTTCCCTTAGTGCAGGCTGTCTTGCTATTGCTGGTTATTGTCTTTGGGGTATTGCTCTATAATGTGCGCTATAAGTCTATTCTCAGTCAGGATGTGATGGGAATGACGGATCAAGGGGTGCAGCTATCATTTTCCAATACTGAAAATTTTCTCGGTGCTGCTGCGGGGGGAATTATTCGTCTCAACTCGTTATTTGAAGTGGAGTATATCAATACCGCAGCGCTGACTATTATTGGCGCTAAGGGAAGTAATGTCAGAGGGGAGTCGATTTATAGATTGATAACAAATTATAATTCTAAAAGTGGTCATTTTATTCTAAAAGATGCCTTAGAAAAACAGTTTGAGAGAGAGACAACACCCTCTGAATTTAATGAGATAACCTTGCTTAATTTAGAAGGTGAAAAGCGTTACTTAAAGCTTAAAACAGCACCAGTACAAAATAATAATGGCAACATTGATTATGTTATTTTGATTATACAGGATTTAACAGAAGAGAAACAAAAGATGAATCGGCTCTATCGTCAGGCTTCGGTGGATTCCTTAACAGGATTAAAAAACAGACATAGTTTTCAGCAATCCTTGGATGAATTATTGGCAAAAGCTATAGGTGGCACAGAACGTCATGTGTTGTGCTATATGGATCTTGATCACTTTAAAGTGGTGAATGATGTGTGTGGTCATGCCGCAGGGGATGAGCTATTAAAACAAATAGCGGATATTTTTTCTAAAAGTGTGCGTTCTTCCGATACCTTAGCACGGGTTGGCGGGGATGAGTTTGCCATTCTATTACCGCAATGCGAGATAGAAACATCAAAGAGAATATGTAACCGCATTATAGAAGACATTCATAATTATCGTTTTACATGGCAGCAAAATAGTTTTTCCATCGGCGTTAGTATTGGCGCATTAGAGTTTGATTCAAAATGCCGTGTTTCAGATCGAAGTGATTTAATGATCAGAGTGGATCAAGCTTGTTATAAAGCCAAACAAAATGGGCGAAATCAGTTGTATATTGAAGATTTAAAGCGTGTTTTGGCACAATCTGGTAACAAGAGGGCGCAGGAGGAGGAGAGTTGGGATCAATCAATTAATCAAGCATTAAAGGATGATCAGTTTGTTCTTTTTATTCAGCCTATTATTTGCCTTGATAAAACAAATTCTTGCGACAATGACCAATATGAGGTGTTAGTACGGATGAAGCATCGGGGTGAGTTATTATCGCCAGGTAGTTTTTTGCCATCAGCAGATCGCTTAGGATTAATGTCAAGCATTGATCGTTGGGTGGTGAGTAAAACAGTTGAGACCATTGCAACTAATGATAAGGGTCAGATAAAGCAAAGAGGGAATTTATTTACCATCAATATTGCAGCCGATACGGTGCTGGATACTAGCTTTGTTCCTTTTGTCGAAGCACTCCTTAATGATAAAAAAGTAGATCCCGCTTTGCTCTGTTTTGAAATATCCGAAAGTGTAGCATTGGCTAATTTTGCAGAGACACAGAAAATACTGAAACAATTGTCTGAGTTAGGTTGTAGTGGCTCACTGGATGATTTTGGTAGTGGTTTCTCATCCTTAAATTATTTGCGTGACCTAACCTTGCGCTACCTAAAAATAGATGGTTCCTTTATCCGCAATATGAGTAAAAATAGAATTGATGCGGCAATGGTAGAAGGGGTTAATAAAGTAGGTCAGGTGATGAATTTACAGACTATTGCAGAGCTAGTGGAAAATGAAATAACCGTCAAGCTATTGCAAAAGATGGGTGTGGATTATGCGCAGGGTTATCACTGCGGTAAACCCTTTCCTATGAGTCATATTTATTCTCATCAGCTTGCTAATAACTCCCCTCAATTATTACTTGATGAAGCGTAAGGCAGTTCCAAGTAATGAATTTACCTATATTGCGCTGATTTTTTGTTCCTGATTGGAGTATCTCAAGAGGCGCATAGTTGCTCTACACAACGATTGAGATGATTCAAGCAGGAGCAAAAGGGCAAGTAAGATGGGTAAAATCATTGCTTGGAACCTCCTAAGTAAAGGGCATAATAAATCTGGCTACCAACTTAAGGCAGGACAAGTAACGTCATGGCAAATAACCCGCACCCTTCGACAAGCTCAGGGAACCAGCTTCCTGAGCTTGTCGAAGGGTGCGGGTGAATAGGCAGAAACATGAACTGTCCCGCCTGAAACTGGTAGCGATAAATCTAATATTTTGCTCGTACCCAAAAAATGGGGCATAGCAATTTATTTTCTGATCTTCTACGTTGTCGTTTTGTAGCCTTGCGTAAACCTCATGCAGGTTACTATTTTTTAAAAATACAAAGCCTGCCTACACTTTATCGCCATTTTTGCTCACTA
>DRMS01000037.1 GCA_011322515.1 Leucothrix mucor | reverse complement strand
GACAAGCTCAGGGAACTAGCTTCCTGAGCTTGTCGAAGGGTGCGGGTGAATAACAGAAACATTAACTGTCTCGCCTTAAACTGGTAGCCGTCTGCGCAGAAAGAAAATAAAGTATCTCGCAAAGACGCAGAGTATACCAAGAAAAGATAGGAAACTTCCTTTGCGTACCCAACGTCTTTGTGAGAGAACTATTTTTTGTAGCCAAGGGGTATAGCAATCCCGCTTTAAATTGATAGCCGTATTTTATGCAACTAACGTCCAACCCGAAAAAACTAATAGAACCGCTGAAACAAGGCGGCGTAATCGCCTATCCCACCGAAGCGGTTTTTGGGCTAGGGTGTGATCCGCTAAATAAAACCGCCGTTATGCGCTTACTAAACCTAAAACAGCGCTCCATCAATAAAGGGCTAATTTTAATTGCCTCTGACTTTTCCCAAGTAGCTGATTTTTTATTACCATTAAATAATCAACAACAAAACATCACTCAGCCGAGTGAAACCACGTGGATATTTCCTGCAAAAAATAATGCACCAGAATGGATTACAGGGAGATTTAATTCTGTAGCCGTGCGTATTACAAAACATCCACCTATTAAGCAACTCTGTGAATTATTGGGTGCTGCACTGGTTTCCACTAGCGCTAATGTAAGCGGTCAACCACCTGCTAGAAGTAGCCATGAAGTTATCGCGCAATTTGATCAATTGCTTGATGGGGTGCTTGATAGGGAGGTTGGAAAATTGCTTAAACCAACGGAGATTAGGGATAGTCTTACAGGGAAAATTATTCGCGGATAGTGTTTAGTTTTTATGATTCAGTTGCAATAATCCAATTCCCATCGCAATAAAAAGACCACCAAAGACACGATTAAACAAAGAGGTAAAATTGCGCTTACTAAACCATTGTTTACTACGATGAGCTAAAAAACCATAGCTCATTAATGCGATTGCGGATAAAAAAGTAAAGGTGGCAATAAGGATGCTACATTGTAAAGCGAGTGGTTTATCAAGCGTAATGAATTGCGGAAATAAAGCAGTAAAAAATAAAATAGCTTTAGGATTGGTTGTCGCAACCAAAAAACCTTGTAAAAAGGATAGTCCATTGCTCTGTGTTTGCGTGTGGCTTTGCGGAGTATCTGCTGAGAAAAGTTTGTTGTTTGACCGCCATTGACGAATACCGAGATAAATAAGGTAGACAGCCCCTATTGTTTTTATTATCAAAAATAAAGTGGTTGAGGTTGTCAATACAGCGCCCAAGCCTAAGACAGCCAGTGAAGCAATCACTAGTAAGCCTACTTCATTTCCTAAGGTTGAATAAAAAGTAGCACGTAAGCCATAGTTGAGACTATTAGTAACTGCCAATAAAACAGCAGGGCCAGGGCTAAACGTGGTTACCAGTGCAATACTAATAAAAAACAACCAAGTGGATAAATCCATGAGATTATTTCTCTTTCCATAGGGTTTCTAGTGTAGGCGGTAAGTAAGTGAGCTTGATATAACTAGTATACAAACGCTCACCATGTGCGATGACACCTTTTGCAGTAAGGTGAGTTACGTCCGATTTTTCCAGCCCACGCATGGAGGTGAAGTCGATAGTAGCGTCTTCAGCGGCAATTTTCTTCTGTGCTGCGATAACGGCTGGACGTACAACAACGCGAGGATGCTGTTCATCAAGACCCAGTAAAATGGGTAAGTTGGGCTGTTTTACAATATTACGGCGAAAATGATTGAGCATATTGCGCAAATTATGATAATACGCTTTAGCCAGTTTATCCGTATCCGCATCACTCTCGCCCTGAATCCAAACAAAGGCACGAATATTAACGGTATGTCCCTGAAATTTAAGTAGCTTAATCGCGCGTTTTACTTGCAGTGTCATTTTATCGTAGAGACCGCCTTTGCCCGGTGCTTTCCAGACATCACGCAGATTACTACTGCCAAAACTATATTTAAAAATAGCAGGATGAAACCCTGAGCGTTTAAGTTGGCGAGCAAACATAATCTCAGGACCAAAATGCCCCTTAGCAAAATGCCCCGCTTGTGGTTCTAAAGAACGCCATTCACCTTTGGATGATGCGTAATCAACCGCTTCCCAGTAAAAAGGTATATCAGCGTCAAATTGAATGCCACTTTGCGGGTATTGTGCCGCATCACTGCGCCATCCCTGCATATTGGATTGTCCCCCCATAATGAATAAGTCGAAGGTCTCGGCAAACAGTAGTGATGGGCTTAAGAGTAGGTAGACTAAAAGTAGCGATTTTTTGAGCATATTGTGTAGTAAGTAAGTGATTTAGGGGTAGGGCTAGTATACATAAATTGTCACTTAGTCTAGTGCTATAGTTTTAGATATTTTTTGTTTGCCAGAACGTATGATCGTTAGTTTCACGATTTGCTTGGGCTTGGCATTCATCATACTGATTTTAATATCTTCAACCGTGCTAACTTTGTTGCCATCCAAGTGACTAATTAAATCATCTTTCTTTAAGCCCACTTTAGCGCTAGCACCCCCTTTCATCGTTTTGCTAATCAACACGCCCTTAGCTGTATCTTTCATAAAAATGCCCATTTTACCCGCTTTGGGAAGCTTGCTTTCAGGTGAAAATAGCAGGTAATCTGCTTGTGAAGCACTAGGGCTTCCATTCACTCCATTCAGTACAACAATGGGCTTGCTGTTAATTCTGCG
>DRMS01000036.1 GCA_011322515.1 Leucothrix mucor | reverse complement strand
TTTTATATCATAAAGTTACATTAACTTTTATGATTTAGGATAACTAGAAATAGGTGATTTATCCATTAACCGCCATGGAATTTACACTACTTATTCATATGTTTATACATTTTAATTATATATATCAGCTTGTTACAGAACCAACAGAATCCGTTATAAACAGAATTTTTCTATGGATAGTTCCCCCCCCTATTTAAGGTATATATTCCAGATGATCATCACTTATTTAAGCCATAGAAAATGTTATCTCTACTCT
This sequence comes from Leucothrix mucor, assembly GCA_011322515.1. Lineage (GTDB taxonomy): Bacteria > Pseudomonadota > Gammaproteobacteria > Thiotrichales > Thiotrichaceae > JAGLBW01. The sequence goes on along the minus strand of DRMS01000036.1, from coordinate 3,266 downwards.
GCATTATGGTACTCAAGGAAAGACGAAGAAACCACTAAACATAAGGTTCAATAGTTTCTCCGATCATTCCTAGTAATGAAGCAAGGAAATACAACTATAGCTTCACTACAGGTCATACTTTCAAAGGAGATAATATTATGAAAAAATCTATTCAGACCATCAGCCTTATTGGCTTAGCAATATCTATATTAGTGAGTTCCGCACAAGCCGCACAAGTCAGTAAAAATTCAGGTCCAACAACCCCTGTTAATGCAGATTTTTCAGCGAATGCATTAAGCTATCCTTATATGAGTAGTGGTTATAACGACCCTAATATTAATCGTATGTTTTTAGAAACATTCAAAATAAAAAGATGTAAAGTTGCAAGTGCGAAATTTAAAATTCATTTAAAACGAAAAGCTCGACAAGGCGGTAATGATGCATTGCATTTGATGAGCAATGGAGGGGCTTATCATTCTGTTCATCCGATTTGGTCAACTTCATCCACACAGCAAACGATTGTTTACAATTTTACAGCTACAAATTTAGCAAAAATATCAAATGGTCGGTTTAGCTTTTTAGTTCAAGATGACACCACCGTTAAATCTGCAAAACTAACCTATAAATGTAAAGAAAAGCCACGCAGAAAAGGTATGACTTGGATAAAAAATAGCATTGATAATGTGACAGGGGTTGTCGATGTAGGTTGTGATAATAACTCTAACCATACAAATAAGTGTAACCCTCGTCAAGGGGATCATATGTGTAGCACTAAACTACCCATTTTATGTACCAAGAAACTAGGCTTGGCAAAACCTGTAGCTGATAGCAAATATCATCGATGGTCAGGAAATGTCGTAGCAACCACACCTAAAGTAGCTCCCAATAGCTTGGGCTCAACACTCGCCGATGCAAACCAATATTGTGCTAGTAAATTTGGATCTGGCTGGAGAGTTGCTGAGTTTCATGATGGTTGGGGATGGCATTTTAAGGCATACGGCAATACTGGAAGTTTATCAAAACGCTTTTGGGTCAATGTCAATGACCAACCAAATGCAAATTGCTGGACTCAGTAAAGCGCAACGCGGTAAGTTGGAATGATGTAGGTTGTGGGTGACAATAGGAACCCCAACAAAATCTAGCGGAATCATTCAAATCTAAAAAACACCCTGCAATTCATCGTGGGGTGTTTTTTTGTCGGTTAGATTATAATGGCTTGATTTGTTGGGGTTGTCTTAATGGTATGGACTCCTCCCCTTTATAAGTGCTTGTACTAAACTAAAGGGAATCAATCAAACATAAAGAGGAATCCATAGATTGGAGCATCTCAAGAGGCGCATAGTTACTCTACGCAACGATTGAGATGATTCAAGCAGGAGCAAAAGGGAAAGTCAGATGGGTAAAATCATTGCTTGGAATTTCCTTATATCTTTAATGGCTTAACCACGCTCTCGATTAAGCAAGGCTATCAATGTAGAGAAATAGAATTTAAAACCAATAAAGTACCTTTTATGATCACACTTGTTTTCGTTATACTTTACATGACAACATGCACTGAAGAGATTGAAAAAGCATTCTTTTTACGCCGTTTTAATATTCCTAACGGATAAGGGAAGGCTACCGATAAACTTCTAACTTCTTCACCGACCCCATAGCAATTGGCGTTGTTGCTACACCGCCATATAAATTCTGTTGTACAATCAGTTGACCACTACGAATTTTACTTAAAATACCTTCCAAAACGTTGCCATTATTTTTCGCTAAACGTATTTTATATCCAATCGCACTCTTCGCTCCTCTGATACTGATAACTTGAAATTTGGGCTCTATATAACTCTTCTTCTCTCTTATTTTCTTTTTTTCAAGTGCAGCTATAACCTGTGGGCTTAGTAAATTTTGCTCAGTGAGTATCACTTCTTCATACTCCTCTTCATCTGATTCTGCTAATGACTCAACAGGCTTCATTTCCTCAACCAAGCCAATATCACATGCCATGCTAATAATGGTTTTATCCAGTGGCTTGCCAATAGAAATAATGACAATCACCGCTGCAATTAAGCCAACGGCCAAAGCGGTGATATTGGTAGTGATTGCAGCGATCCAATCCATTTTATTGAGGAGTCGATAAACAAGGGTAAGCACGATGAGCGGGGTTAAATAAGTCAGCGCAACGAGTAGCTGTTTATCATCGATAAATAAATTCAAGCTGATGACTACGCCAGTAGAGATTATTATTCCTAATAGCCATGTGGCAAAAATCCAGATTAACTCTGGTTTTTTAGCACTCATTAGACGCGCAAAGAAACTGGTGATCCAAAGAGTTGCTGCAAACGCAATGAGTGAAAGGGGGAGCGTAAACATTTCCATAAGAGATGACCTACTTATAATTTTTATATTAAGTCAGTCAGTAGATAATAAAATAGGCAAAATCACAATGAGAAACCGACAAGTGAAAAGCTATTTTTATTATATTTTGATCAAGTTAAGATAACAAATGCAATTCTATTAGGAAGTTTCAAGTAATGAATTTACCTATATTGCGCTGATTTTTTGTTCCTGATTGGAGCATCCCAAGAGGCGCATAGCTGCTCTACGCAACGATTGAGATGATTCAAGCAGGAGCAAAAGGGCAAGTAAGATGGGTAAAATCATTGTTTGGAACTTCCTTACCCCAACCTGATCATTGCTTATTATTACAAACTTTTACTTACAATTTCATACACATCTGCAGATAAATCTTGCTGATTTTCAATGCGCTCTAATGCTTCCCGCATTAAATTTTCGCGTTCAACATTGTATTGATGCCCGTTAATTAAGGTTCGCACTAAACGCGCTGCAATTTGTGGATTTAAGCGGTCTAGTTCTAATACGCGATCAGTAATAAAGGTATAGCCAGAGCCATCGGCTTGATGAAAGTTGACAGGGTTCATATTGGCAAAAGCACCAATCACTGCACGTACTTTATTGGGGTTTTTAATATCAAAACAATCATGCTGCATTAGTGCTTTTACACTGTCTAACGTATTGGGTAAGCTAGAGCATGCTTGCATCATAAACCACTTATCCATTACCTGTGTATTGTCTTTCCAACGGGCTTCAAACGCATCAATCGCTTGTTGTCGTTGTGGGCAGTCAATATCAAGTAGCACACTAAAGGCGGCTAAATTATCCGTCATATTCGTAGCATCGCTAAATTGTTGATAGCACTGCTGATAAATGCTGTCATCTTTAATAGCGCCAAGGTAAGCAAGGCAGATATTTTTTAGGCGGCGTTTGCCAATGCTTTG
>DRMS01000035.1 GCA_011322515.1 Leucothrix mucor | reverse complement strand
TCTCCTGAAAATACCCCACAACTCCCTAGCGACTGGCAAGACAACGCCACGCCCTTAGATTACTATTTTGATTATGATGATTGCGCGGACTATTCAGCACCGCAGGAAGCGCATGAGTATTTTAATCAAGGCATAAACCCTGAAAACCTTGATACCAGTCACCAAGCACCTGAAAAGGTAGAAATAAGTAAACGCTATCTAGGCGATGAAATCACAAAAATAATTAATAACTCACTTGAGAAAAATATCAATGTGAAATCTCTTTACGGGACAGGCAAAACTACCTCGCTAAAGCTATGGGACGCTGATTTTAAAGCGACTCATGGGCGTAAGGCTAATATTCTGTATGTGACAGCAGGGCGCAAATTGAACGCATCCGCCGCTATTGGCTTGGATCTAAATTACTATGAAAATGTGCTTATTGCGCCTTATTTTGAACAGCCTGATTTAGCTAAACGCGCCACTGTAACAGATCAATCAATTCATAAAATTGCAAAGTTTGGCGTTGAATATGACCTTGTGATTTTTGACGAATCGGAACAAACCATAGCGGACATCGTTTCTAAAATTAATGAAAATAAATCAGAGACTATAGCCGCGTTTAAATCAGTTATTAATAAAGCCACCCATGTTTTGTGGATGGACGCGGGGCTAGGCGCAAATACTAAATGCCTTCAAAAATTGCTAAACATAAGCCCCACCACGCTTTTTAATTCATTCTCACCGTGGAAAGGCATAGAAACCGTTGTCATTACTGGTAGAAAGTTTAAGGGCAGAATTGAAACCGTTTATGAAATGATTATAGGTGACACGAACAAGGGGAGGCGTATTTATGTTGCTTGTGGTAGCAAAGCACAAGCTGAAAAAGTGGCTGAATTAATTAGCTTAAAAACGGGGATTAAACAAATTGTATTTACAGGCGATACAGCAGACAAAAAAGAACAAACTGATATTATTAACAATCCTGAAAAAATTGATAATTATCAGGCGCTTGTAGGAAATACGGTTATAGGTACAGGCATCAGTTTTGATAGTAACCCGTTTGATGTTGTTTATGGTGTTTTCTCAAATAATGAAGGCACGGCAACCCCTGATATTGCGGCGCAACAAATCACACGATGTCGAAAAGTTAAAAAGTTTGTTATTGCGTTGGATGATGATAAAAGCGTTTATAGTAGTGTTAATGAATTATTGAACGATAATGATATTTTTGACGCATTCTATAAATTAGTTTGGGGAGAAGAACTAGCTGAAAATGAATTAGAACTACTTAAACTATTTTCAAAGATTGAAGCAAACAAGCGCAACGCTAAAGATAATTTTAACAAGATTTTTATTAATAAGCTTAAAGAAATGAAACTTGATATTCACACGCTGGATATTAGCAAAGAGGCTATCACTACAAACAATTCAAGCACTGTTAATAACGCAATGAAAGCAAAAAAGTTTGAAGAACAAAAGCGCATTGCTAACGCTGATAAAATTGACTGTGAAGAACAGAAGGCACTCAAAGAAATTAGGCGTATAGGTTGCACTGAAACGGGCGAAAAGCTTACAGATAGTGGTTTAGAGGCT
>DRMS01000034.1 GCA_011322515.1 Leucothrix mucor | reverse complement strand
GTGACTAATGATAAGCCCGCAGTGACTAAGACGACTGACGATACAATGAAGAAAAGTAAATCTGACATTAGCAAAGAGCAACAAAAAACAAATGAAAAAGCCATAAAAGATAAGGAAAAAAGTCAGCATGATTTATTAAAAAAGATTCATAAAGGTGTTAATGAAGGTTTAAAAAGTGCTATTAAAGCAACAAAATTGATTAAAGATGGAAAAGAAAAAGCGGCTATTGAGGCATTAGAAGAAGCAACAGGAAAATTTAATATTGCACTTGCTGCCGACCCAAAGCTTGCCTTGATTCCAATTGACTCAAATTTAGCGGTGACTAATTTGACGACCACCCCCGAAGTGATCAAAGATCAAGTTAATCTAGCAATAGACTTTTTAAAGGATTCCAAGGTGCAAGCAGCGAGAGCTTTACTGCTACCTTTGCATGATGACATGATTAGCCGCACTACCTCATTACCCATGACGACCTATCCAGATGCCATTAAGTTGGCAACCAAAATGTTGGTTGAGGGGAAAAAAGAAGCGGCATTAGCGATACTAGCAACCGCTTTATCTACCTTTGTAGAAGAGACTTCAGTTATTCCGCTTTCCTTATTACGTGCTGAGTCTATGGTGCAAGAAGCCTCTAAACTTGATAAAGAAAAGAAGAAAGACAGCGTACTTATTTTGTTAAATGGTGCAGAGCAACAATTACAAATTGCAACGGCCTTAGGTTACACCGACAAAAATGGAGCGCTTTATGAAGATTTGGAAAAACAAATTAAAGTACTTAAAAAAGAAGTAACAGGAGGTAATGTGGTTGAAAATATGTATGAGACCTTTAAAAAGTCAATAAAGGACTTAATTAATAAAAAATCAGTACAGACTACTGCACCAAAAACTGAAACAAAGCAATAAATGAGTGATACCCCCAGCACCCTAAATGTTGGGGGCATTTAGAATACAAGAGGAGTCTTTATTATGTACAAACAACTATTCAGATCAGCCGTTATTTTACTGACTGTTGTACTTCAGGCGATGCCTGCATTAGCAAAATTACCGACCGATCCTCAACAACCATCACAACAAACAATACAACAGCAAGCATGGCTTGGTGTTAGCTTGGGAGCAATCCCTGCCATTCTAAGAAGTCAGTTGGCGAGTGTTATTCCTTCGGGTCAAGGCGTAATGATTACCGCTGTTGCTAATAATTCACCTGCTGCCAAGGCAGGTTTACAACAACATGATGTGGTTTTGAACTCAGGTGACCAAAAAATCTATTCATCGCAACAATTATCAGGGCTGGTTAAAGCCGCGCAACCCGATAGCAACATCAATTTGACCATCGTGCGAGAAGGAAAGGTTCAGGATATTGCGGTTACATTGGGAAAGCACAATAAACCTACTGTGCCTTATGGGCAACAACAATGGCCACAGGCGAGATCACCCTTTGGTTCTGGGTGGCAAATGCCCTCGTTACCTCGTTTATACCCACCCGCTCTACAGGGTAAACAGCAATCGCCAACATCATGGGACAGTTTTGAGTCAGTGCAGGTCAAAACCTTGCCAGATGGGGGGTATCATGCTGAAGTGAAATATAAAGATTCAAAAAATAATGAAAAAAGCTTCGCCTTTGAAGGTAAGCGTGAAGAAATAATCAAGCAAATAAAAGCGCAAAAAGACTTACCAGAAGAGAAAAAAAGTGCTTTGTTAAATGCATTGAATATGAATTCTAGCACCATCTTCAAGCAGCCTTTTTTTCATCAAGGAAATCTTTTTAATGACCCCTTCTTTCAACAGAGATTTCCAGCATTAAATATGCCTGACTTTCAGCATTTTTTTCAGAGTCCACGCGTATCCCCAGAGGCATATTTTAAAGATAATGTTTTATAGTTTTAGGGTGGGTAAGATCAACTTATAACCTGAAAAAATACAATAATCATTTGTTAAATGAATGTATATAACAGAAATTTTTATAGTTAAATAATGGCTACTGAAAACTATTCCCTTTGTTATCAAACTGCTATAGGCTTATTAGCAAGACGTGAGCACTCACGTCTTGAGTTGATGAATAAAATCCGCAGAAAGCCCTTTTCAGAAGATGTCGATCTGGCATCCTTATGTGATCATCTTGAAGACTCCAATTACCTTAGCGAACAACGATTTGCTGAAATGTTCGTGCGCTCGCGTGTATCACGAGGACAAGGAAAGGTGAAAATTCATTATGAGTTGCGACAACGCGGTGTTGATAATGTGCTGATAGAATCAGCCTTGTTAGAAGCGGATGTCGATTGGTTGATGTTAGCTAAAGAACAGCGTGAGAAACGTTTTGGAGTGGAAAAACCAAAGGATTACAAAGAGAAGTCACGGCAGTCAAGGTTTTTGGCGGGGCGGGGATTTTCTGGGGAAATTATTTCTCTGGTTTTTGCTTGATATTCTGAAAGACCATTAAGCTCTGTTGATATTTGATGATTATCTCCCCTTCCTGCCGCTTTTCCTTCTCTCTATGCTTATTTTTTTTTCCTTGATAGAAGTAAAGAATTGACTAGGAAGTGAAAATATAACCAAATGTCAACAGAACCTAAAAAAACAAAAGAGATAAAGCATAGAATATACGGAAAACTGAGCATCCTCATATAGTTTTTTAGATAAATAATTTCCTGACAAAAGGAATGAAAGCTTCAGCTTTTCAGTCATTAAGATGAAACTTAAATATCTATATATTAGAAAGCTCGTTGAGGAAAAGATCAAATTATCAGTTATCAACAGAATCCGTTACCATCAGGTATTTTATGATAAATTACAAAGAAGTAACGCCTAAAGCACCTCAACTATTAGCCTACATTCAGTCGTATACATATTCTATTGGTAGCCTTAATGAAACGGATGCAAAGTTCATTACAAGAGCGTTGCCTACTGTTATGACACAGTTATATTTTGAGTTTGAGGGAGGATTAAGTGCAATCGAAACCAATGGAAAACGTGTTGAAGTTGCGAAAAGAACCTATATCAGTTGTGGCTTGAGTTCATGGATGGATATTTATCAAATAGGGTCTCAACAAAAAACGAGAGCCATTAAAAATTTTAAAGTAGAGCTTTATCCGCATACTCTTTTTGAAGTGTTTGGCATTTCTCCGATTGAAGTCATGAATGAAGACCTAAGCCTTGTGGATATTTTTGGTTTAAGTGATGCCTCCTTATTATATGAGGAGCTGGAAGCGAGTGACGATGGAGAAAAAATGATCGAAATATTTGAAAAGTATTTCATCAATAGGCTACTAAAAAAGACTATCAAACAAAATACCCTTACTCCTCACCTGTTGAACAGCTCTCAAAGCATCAAATTATTGGCAGAAGAGACGGGATATTCCCAACGGTGGATACAAAAACAATGCCGAGAAACCATGGGTGTATCCTTGAAAAAGATTCAAAATAATAAACGATTTTTAAAGATATTAGATAATATCCATAGGAAGGTATTGTCTGGAGAGGAAAAAATAAATTTTACTCAACTTGTCTATGAGGGTAATTACTATGACCAAGCACACTTTATACGAGAGTTTAAGCAAAATACAGGGATGACACCCAGCTTATATTTAAGCCAGAAGTATCAATATTTAGTGAGTTTTTTTTGGTAGCAGTTCGCTTTTTTACAATACAGATTTTCCTTAGAAAATTAGACTTTAGGAACTAATCTAAATAAGGAAAAGTAAAATGTTATTGAAACAAACTGTTATTGTACTCGCTCTAGTCAGTAGTGCGAATGCGTCAGAACTTAATACCGTGCAAGTTGGTTTGGCTGCACTTACAGAAAATATCCCCTACAAAGGAAAAAAAGATGAAACATTAGTAAGCCCTCTTATTTTGTTTGAGTATGGGAGGTTTAGTTTTGATGGTGAGAAGCTAGGGTATAGTTTATATAAACAAAATAATCTGGAACTACAGGCTGTTTTAGCTCCCAGTCTACTGGGTTATAAAAGCACGG
>DRMS01000033.1 GCA_011322515.1 Leucothrix mucor | reverse complement strand
GGGTATTTTAGGCAGAAACTCAATCTGCTGAATAATTTGTTCTGGATCTTTGCCTGTAAATACTGAGCTTAACTCAGGATATCGCTCTAAATTTACATTAAGCAATACCTGCTGTTCTTGCTCTGAGAATAACTCAACCAAAGTGGATTTTCCAACTTGTCGAGCGCCACGAATAATAAGTGGTTTTCTATTCTTGTTTTCTAACCATTTTTTAAGAAACTGTTGTTGCTGTCGTTGCATAGGAAGTGCTCTAACTAAAATATTAGCTTTAATTGTAGCATAAAGAACTGTATGGTTATTGTTTTATGGGGGTGTTTTCATGTTTGAAATATGAAAATACAGGTCTGTTTTGACTATTTATGGTTAATATGATCGAGATATTTTATGAGGATTGATTAATTAACCCTAAATAATTTTCATGTGAGTATTATTGTGAGTCTTAGGCTCTGTTGGTATTTGATGATTATCTCCCCTTCTTGGTGCTTTTCCTTCTCTCTGCATTAAAAAACCACGTAGCTCTGCTATGCGTTTATTTTTTTCCTTGGTGGAAGAAAAAAACAACTAAGAAGTGAAAATATAGACGTTCACTTATTTAAATTTCATCTTGACGGCTGAAAAGCTGAAGCTTTCACTCCTTGCATAGAGCAACTATACGCCTCTTGAGATGCTCCAATCAGGAATTGCTATGCCCCTTGGGTACAAAAAATCAGCGTAATAGGTCAATTCATTACTTGAAACCTCCTAAGTAAATATCAACAAAACCTAAAGATTTGGAAAATGCTTCTATGGTGACCACAATTAGTCATTTGTAACTTCCCAACTTCATAGCTACAATCAGTTGCTATGGATGTCTCACATATATTAGATGAATTAAACAAACCTCAGCGCGAGGCCGTTTCTGCTCAATCTCAACCTGTTCTGGTGCTGGCGGGTGCAGGAAGCGGTAAAACCCGCGTGCTAGTCCACCGCATAGCTTGGTTAATACAGGTAGAAAAAATATCACCTTTTGCGATTCTAGCAGTGACTTTTACCAATAAAGCCGCCAGTGAAATGCGTTCGCGTATTGAGCAATTACTTGGTTCACCTATTGGCGGCATGTGGGTTGGCACGTTTCATGGATTGGCGCATCGTTTATTGCGTCGTCATTGGCAGGAGGCTAATTTAATCCAAGCATTTCAGATTTTAGATAGTGATGACCAATTACGCATGGTAAAGCGTGTTACCCAGTCATTACAATTGGACGAAAAAGAGTGGCCATCCAAGTACTCACGCTGGTATATCAATAATTGCAAAGATGAAGGGATTCGTCCGCAAAGTATTGAGGATATGGGCGATAAAACGATCAAACAGCTACGCACTATTTATGTGGCTTATGAAGCAGCCTGTCAGCGTGCAGGAGTGATTGATTTTGCAGAGATGCTACTGCGCTCGCAAGAGCTATTGCGTGATAATCCTAATTTACTGCAACATTATCAGCGGCGTTTTCGACATATTTTAATTGATGAGTTTCAAGATACCAATGCATTGCAATATGCTTGGATTCGCCTGTTATGTGGTGATACCAGCCTACCTTTTGCTGTAGGTGATGATGATCAGTCTATCTACGGCTGGCGTGGCGCGCGTATTGAAAATATTCAAAACTTCTCTCAGCATTTTGC
>DRMS01000032.1 GCA_011322515.1 Leucothrix mucor | reverse complement strand
TAGCTTGTTGGTAGGCGGTTGCTTAGTGATTAATTGTGTAACCGAGAATTGTAAAATAGATCTACAGCAGTGGTTAGAGCAACAAAATATTGCCAATAATGCGCTTGAATGGGTGGAGATAGCGGTTAGCAAAGGGGATCAATTGGCAGGGCAACTATTAATGCGCCCACGTTTACCCGTTCGTTTATTAAAAATAGTGAAATAACAAATGACAAAAAGCAATGGAATATTTTACGGCATTGGCGTGGGGACAGGTGATCCCGAATATTTAACCTTAAAAGCTGTGCGTCTCATACAACAGGCTGATGTAGTTGCTTATTTAAAATCAGCTAAAGGCGTTAGCATAGCCCACGATATTGCAGCAAAATGGATTAAAGAACAGCAGAAAATGGCAATTTTAATGCCTTATAAAATAGATCGTCATGCAGCTAATAAAGCCTACGATACTGCCGCTGAACAAATCTCTAACTATTTGCAACAAGGACTCAATGTTGCGTTTATATGTGAAGGTGATCCGCTCTTTTTTGGCTCCTATATCTACTTACATCAACGATTAAGCTCACATTATCACTGTGAAATAGTAGCAGGTATTAGCTCAATCAACGCGGCAACCGCCTTAGCACAAATACCATTGACGCAACAAAATGAAACCTTAGCCATTGTTAGCTCACGTAATACGGATGAGGAAATATTAAATGCCTTAGCGAATTATTCGAGTGTTGTTATTATGAAGGCTGGGGTTGCGCGTGTGCGTTTATTAGCACTTATTAAGCAAAGCAAGCGATTGGATAATACTTGTTATATACAGCGAGCGGGGCAAAAAGGGGAGGTTGTGATTTGGGATATTAGTCAGTTAACAGGGAAAGGGGATTATTTTTCGATATTTGTTATACGCTAATGGGTGAGACGGGCTACCAACTTAAGGTGGGACAAATCCTGCGTAGGTCGGGTTAGCTTATCAAGCGTAGCGAGGTAACGTAACCCGACGCAATACCCAGCAAATTGCACAATGCTTGTCGGGTTACGTTTTTTCGCAAGCAAAAAAATCTAACCCGACCTACAATTCCAGCCAAGCAACTACCCATGTTAAATTGGTAGCCATTTTAATTACTTGGAACTTTCAACAACCGAAACGGGTGGTTTATTACCACTGAATAGGCTACCTGTAGGGTTGAATCGTAGCCATACAGCAGGCTGTTTAGCACTAAATACATTATCTCTCACAATCGTTCCATCAACGTTATGAACGTTTGTTACTTCCCCAGTGGTACCAATAATTATGTCTTTTCTAGTGTTTTTACCAAGTATAAAGCGGTTATTAGAAATAGTATTCTTATCGTCTTCAACAATGACGGCTTTTTCGGTATTTTCAAACGTGTTATTAATGACTCTATTATTTTTTGCAAAATCTTCGTAATATTTTTCACTGTCTTTTGTTTGTATGACAGGATCACCACATTTGAAATTATTTAAGTCTCTGCTTTGGCGAGATGCAATCCAAACTCCCTTTACCTCATCTGAGAAATAGTTATTTTCAATTAGGTTGAAATTACTGCCCTGATAGCGTGGTAATTGCTTGGCTTCTTTATAACGCTCATAGCAGTTTTTATACATAAAAATGGCACCACCTGCATTATTTATAAACTTGTTATTCTTAAAGATATTATAGGCAGAAGAATCAACAGCTATTGCTTCACGCTTGCGAACACGAGGCTTACGTTTTCTCTCTTCAAGATCATAAGTACTATCACCATTTTTAGAGAACGTTGAGTTACTAATAGTAATTCGTTGAGTGCCAGACTCTAAATATATTCCCATGTCCGCCGCTCTATCTATTGTATTATTATTAACAATAAGATCAGTAATATAGCGTTGTACAAAAATACCTGCCTTATGACTTTTTATTATCTCATTATTTTCTATGCGTATATTTTTAGGTGAAAGGGTTCTTAAATGATTTTCTAATGCTTCAACATTACGTCCAGCTTTTAAATCATCATGTGTTGCCTGTTTAAGACCAAAGCTAATATTAAAGCCATTAATATAAAAACGAAGATGACAGTTTTTTACGGTTACATTTTCTAAAAAATTATTTTCTGACCCTGAAATAGTAAAAGCGGTATTGCGAGGAACTTCAGCTACTTTATAGCGTCGATAAAACTCATTCATTTTTGTTTTTCCTAAACCATTTAACTCAGCACCGTTGCAGTCAAAGGTGATGTTAGATTTAGAAATTGTGAACGTGACTTTGTCATAATGACAACCTTTAGGAATGGTGATGCTTTCAGTCACCTTAATTGTGGCACCAGAATCCCATTGAGGACAATTAGCTGGATTGCTCTTTTGTATTGGCGTTCGAGTTGGTTGAGAAAGCCCCAATGTTTTGTCTAATTGGTCTTGATTACAAGCTGAAAGCAGCAAGAGCGGAGCAAGTATTAGTATAATTTTCATATTGATTTACCTTTAAGCATTCCCTAAAGGGCTACTTATTATGTGAATAGTTTTCTAATTTATTATTGAAGGATTGAATATTTTATTACTGGCAAGCACTTAATATAGTCTGATTATATTTTTCTGCATAAGTAACAAATGCGCTATAAAAACGTCGATGATGCTGACCATAAAGTTGATCCCCGAAGCCTCT
>DRMS01000031.1 GCA_011322515.1 Leucothrix mucor | reverse complement strand
CGAGGTCCTGAGTTATTAGCAGGTGACACGCAAGCATCAACAGGCTATTTAATCTGGTTGGATAATAAAGCCCGTGTGATTGTCGAAGCAGGTCCTGGAAGCCTACAGCGTTTTAAACAAAGCAAGGCAAATATTAATGATGTCGATTTAATGCTGTTTAGTCATTTTCATGTGGATCATAGTGCTGATTTTCCTGCCTATATTAAAGGTGCATTTTTCTCTGATCGAGATAAAAATCTACAAGTATTGGGGCCTAGTGGCACAAAATTTGTTGCCTCAGCTGAGCAATTTGTAGAGCGTGCAATTGGCGCTAAAAATGGTCTGTATCCTTATCTTGGCAGTTATATTGATGTCAATCAACACAGCGCTTATCACATCAAAACAAAAAATATTCCGTGGTCATACCGTGATTTAAGCATGCAACAGGTCTATAACAAGAACGGCATTAAAGTACAGGCAGTACCGACACATCATGGACCTTTTCCGTCACTAGCATATCGAGTAGAACTCGCAGGTTGTGTGATTAGTTTTTCAGGTGATATGAGTGGTCGCTTAGGCGAAGTGCCGAATTTGGCTAAAGATTCCGATATATTGGTTGCCCATTATGCCGTAGCAGAAAACGTACAAGGCGTTGCACGTAATTTGCATATGAAGCCCTCCTATATTGGGGAAATGGCACAGCAAGCAAAAGTAAAAAAGTTACTATTGACACATCTCATGAAGCGCAGTCTGGAAGTAAAAGATCAATCCCTTGGTATTATTAAAAAATACTTTAAGGGTAAGATTATATTCCCTAAAGATCTAGATGTTTTTCAGCCGTAGCACAGTAAATGGCATGGGTGTGATTTTAAACTGCGAGGAAATCTGAAATCCTCTGAGATTTAGTAAAATATTGACAGCTAAGGAAGTTCCAAGTAATGAATTTACCTCTATTGCGCTGATTTTTTGTTCCTGATTGGAGCATCTCAAGAGGCGCATAGTTGCTCTACGCAACGATTGAGATGATTCAAACAGGAGCAAAAGGTCAAGTAAGATGGGTAAAATCATTGCTTAGAATTTTATAACTATTTGATATAAAACTATATTGTAAATAGTATTTTTATAAATCTTCGCAGTTTGAATCACAGCCCAATGGCAATCTATTAGCAGTATTCGCTGGCACAAAAATTGCTTAATTTATTATATGATGAAGAATAACAAAAAAATGAATTTGGATTTATCCAATGCCCTGACCACAGCCATTATTATTTTAGATACTTCCTTATATATTCGCTATATGAATGCTGCAGCTGAAGAACTATTTGCACAAAGTTATCAGCGAGTGGCGGGTAAGTCTTATCAACATCTGTTTCATATGGACTTGGCAAAGCATTATCTAAACCATGCATTAAAACATAGTGATTCACAAACTTTGCGGGAATGTAACTTAAAGACACCCCATGAAAAAGTGATTACAGACTGTATTGCTACTCCTTACCGCCCAGATGGCAAACTTGAAGGCATTATTATTGAACTACTGCGTGTTGATCGGAAGGTTCGTATATCACGGGAAAACCAGCTCTTAAAAGAACAAGAGGCAACCCAGATCTTAGTACGTGGTTTGGCACATGAGATAAAAAACCCGCTTGGGGGGTTACGTGGTGCAGCGCAGTTATTGGAAAGTGAGTTGTCGAATGATGATCTAAAGGAGTATACCCAAGTTATTATTTCTGAGGCAGATCGTTTGCAACTACTGGTTGATCGCATGTTAGGCTCATCACTGCAGCAAAATATGGAATCTATTAATATTCATGAGGTATTAGAACATACACGTAAACTTATCCAGCCTGATCTGCCTAAGGACGTTCAGTTACAACTTGATTATGATCCTAGTATTCCTCTACTACAGGCTGATAAAGATCAATTAATTCAGATTGTGCTAAATATCACAGGTAATGCAATTAAAGCCGTTAGTAATAAAGGCACGATTATTTTTCGCACCCGTATAGTGCGCCAGTTTACCTTAAATAACATCGCTTATCCGCTAGTGATGCAATTAGAAATTATTGATAATGGGGTAGGAATACCAAAATCATTACAAGACAAAGTATTTTTCCCCATGATTAGTGGCTCCGCAGAAGGGACAGGGTTAGGGTTGTCGATCGCACAGTCATTGGCAAATAAACATAATGGCTTAATTGAATTTGACTCTCAACAAGGGCGCACACGATTTGTTTTATTATTGCCAATTACTGAATACTAAGGAACGAGCAGGAAACAACGTCCCGATCTCTAACTTGCTTTTTTATCCCAGCTTGAAGCTTGAATAATCTCATTCGTTGCGTAGAGTGACTATGCGCCTCATGAGTTCATCCAATCTGAAATAAAAATTCTGCGTTAGAACATCGGAAAGTTATTCCGTGCTCATTCCTCAGCAACATCAGTTATAGTTTTTCACATAAATAATTGCCCCCTTCGACTCCGTTCAGGGTACAGCTCCCTGAGCGGAGTCGAAGGGGGCGGAAATTTAATAAATGAATGTCTATAGATTTATTTATTTCTTATTCCGAATCCCTTCCAGAATATCCCGTGCTTTACTATCCAGCGTAGCCTGAGCATTTATATCCGTACCCTCCAAATACGCATCAACTTGTTCCATTGCACTTTCCTGATCCGTAAATTGCTGTTGGCGCTGTTGAATTCTATGTAAAGAATCCTGCATATCGGTAAACGATGACTGACCGCCGTGACTTTGTGTTGAAAGTTTACGCTGTGCTACTTGCAAGTGTTCAGTTGCCTGTAACATCTGGTATTCACTTCGATATGAGCCAAGACGATTCACCCTTTTTTTCAACTTTTGTTGTAGGCTATTTTCATAATCTGCCATTTGTTGAATTTGTTGTGCTTGACGCTTAATTAGAGGCTCTTTTTCTGCGATCAACTCAGCCAGTTGCAATGCTTCATCTTCCTTATTTTGCCCTAATAAGGAGGCTATTTTCTGCTCTTTTAGTGCAGTCCCTTGTTGCAATTGATCCAACTCGCGCTTGAGCTTTGTCTTTTGCGCAATAATAGAAGCAAGTTGCTGTTTGGATTGGTTAATACCACTTTCGCATTGATGGATTTCCTGAGCGAAAATACGCATTCCATTCGCATCTACCAGTATTTCACCGCTTTCTCTAAGCCCACCTTGTAATGCAGTCGCTAGTTTTCGTATGATATTCATCGTAGCCTCCTAATCTGTGTATTCTTGAATGATTTTATTGGTTTTAGCTTCAGAAATTTTATTAATCATTTTTTCACTTTCAAATTCATCACGCACTGTTTTAGACATCATAATGGTCGAGCTAACAATAAAAACAGCGTTTAGAGCAAGATAGCCTTTCAACATCAAATCACCATCCAACATAATAATAACCGCCGCCATTGCGACTAGAGAAAGAACAAAAGATAATTTTACAAAAAGTGTCCAGCCTTTGGAGCTTGCTTGAGTATCAATGGTTTGCATAGTCTTTTCCTCGTAGTTTAAGTTAGGACGTTTTTAATT
>DRMS01000030.1 GCA_011322515.1 Leucothrix mucor | reverse complement strand
TGCCCGTGTTCCCATAATCGCGGTAAACATGGATGAAATGATCCCAATGGCAAGGGTAATGGCAAAACCTTTGATCGGCCCTGTTCCCATTCCGTAAAGTACAATCGCAGCAATCAACGTGGTGATATTGGCGTCTGCAATGGTTGAGAATGCTTTTTCATAACCCGATTGGATTGCAGCTTGCGGTGTTACGCCACTACGCAACTCCTCCTTTATTCGTTCATAAATCAGCACATTGGCATCCACCGCCATTCCCACCGTTAAAACGATACCTGCAATACCTGGAAGCGTTAGGGTGGCTTGTAACATCGACAATATGGCAACTATTAAGACTAAGTTTAGGGTTAATGCAATATTGGCAACCAATCCAAACACACGGTAATAATATGCCATAAAAATCAACACAAAAATAAAACCAATAATAACGGCATTTCGCCCATCTCTAATATTATCAGCACCCAAACTTGGGCCAATAGTGCGCTCTTCTACAATATAGACAGGAGCAGCCAGCGCGCCTGCACGCAACAATATTGCCAAACCATTAGATTCTTTAGTCGAATCTAACCCTGTAATCTGAAAGTTCTTATTTAGCTGTGTCTGAATACGCGCAACATTAATCACTTCCTGAGTTTTCTTGGTTTTCTTAGTGATTGTTCCATCAGCTAACTTTTTAAACTCTGTTTTATGCTCAATAAATACAACAGCCATTAATTTTTTAACATTTTTACCTGTTACCCTGCCGAACATACTTGCACCTTTGCCATCCAAGGTAATGGAGACAGAAGGTCGCTGGTTTTCATCAAAGCTTGCTTTAGCACCGATGATATAATCACCTGTCAATATCACATTTCTTTTAAGCAAGATTGGATTACCGTTACGCTCCATAAACAATTTATCACCTAACGGGGTGCGTCTAGAGGATTGCGCCTGATAAGGATCATTTTCCTCATCAACCAGTCGAAATTCCAAGGTTGCCGTTGCACCGAGGATTTTCTTTGCTGCGGTAGGGTCTTGTACACCAGGAAGCTCCACTACAATTCGCTCTAATCCTTGCTGTTGAATAATAGGCTCACTAACCCCTAATTCATTAACACGATTACGCAATGTAGTAATATTCTGCTTTAACGCAAAACGCTTAGTCTGATTCATATTAGCTTCAGTCAATGTAACCTTTAGCGCAACCCCTTTTTTACGAGGAGTGTCCTTGAAATCCAACATATTATTGACTTCATTCAGATTATATTCACGATTTAATGCTTTTAATGCATTCGCACGCAACGTTCCATCCTTAAACTTAATGATCAGGGAGTTATCATCACGAATAACCCCCTGATAACTTAAGTCCTTGCCTCGCAAAAAACCACCAAGCTCTGCTCTATAGCGCTCCAATGATTTATCAATGGCGGTATTCATGTCAACCTCCATCAAGAAATGCACACCACCACGCAAATCAAGACCGAGATACATTGGCAAAGCTTTCAATGACCTGAGCCAGCTTGGTGTGGTTGGTGCAAGTGTTAATGCGGTAATATAATGTTTACCTAATGCGGCCTTGATAGGATCGACAGAAGCAAACTGGTCATCGGTATTGGCAAAACGCACCATTAACTTCTCTTCTGCCGAATCAATTTTTTTGACAGGTATTTTAGCGACACTTAACGCAGCTTGAATAGTCTCTAGTTCCTTGCCATTAAATTTATGCCGGTCTTCTATGGTGATTTGTAAAGAAGGGTCGGAAGGGTAGAGATTAGGTAGCGCATAAAGCAAACCTATCGCTGTAACGGCTATAATTAGCAAATACTTCCAGAGAGGATATCGATTCATTGATGTTGTCCCATTATTATTTTTAAATTCTTTATTTATTCGTCGAGTGGATAAGTGATAGTTCATCCACCACCAAAGTCAAATCAGCTAAAAAAATGAGTACGTTGGTTGCACTTACCCACCTTACCTCATTAGCATTTGACAGAATTAGTTAAAGCTTCACTGTACCTTTAGGCATAATAGAGCCGACTGCATGGCGCTGGATAGTGATAGTCGTATCAGCAGAAACTTTCAACTGGATAAAATTATCATCAATTTTATGTACCTTGCCAACAATGCCACTGGCGGTTGCGACTTCATCACCTTTACGCAAATCATCTAACAATGCCTGATGTGCTTTAGCCTTCTTTGACTGCGGACGAATAATCATAAAATACATAATGGCAAAGAAAATGCCGATCATAATAATAAGCTGTAAAGGATCGCCACCTTGCGCCTGTCCACCTTCTGCCATTGCATCTGAAATTAAAAAATTCACTTTCTTACTCCATTTATATAAGTTTCATTTTCTGAAAATGGCGCAGTATACTCTACGCCCTACCCCAAGGAAAACTAATTACCTGCTGTATTGTCTTCTGCCCCGTGGCACACATTAACAAGCGGTCCAAGCCAATAGCAACACCCGATGCGCTCGGCATTCCCGCCTCCATTGCCTGTAGAAAATATTCATCCTTCGGAAAGGCTTGCTGTTGTTGCTGTTTTCTAGTGTGCAACTCTGTTTCAATTACTTGTGCATTTTTACGTGCATCGGTTAATTCTTGATAACCATTAGCCAGCTCAACTGAACCGTAATAAACCTCAAAGCGTTCTGCCACCGCAGCTTCTGTCTGCGTTGCATCCCGTATATTAGCCAGTGCCGACTGCGTAACAGGATAATCATAAACAAAGGTTAAACGATCTTTAGCAAATGATGGCTCTATGCAATGCGTTAATAATACATCCAATAAATCTTGCTTTTGCCAACGTGCCTTATCGCCGATGACCAGCTCAGGAATATTCTCCCTTGCACAAGCAATTAATAGCGAATGATCTGCTTTATGGGGGTCAAGTTGCAATAATTCAATAAAGAGTTGCTGATAAGGGTAATAATTGGCTGATTTTTTAAGCTTTAACAGTATCATCAACAAAAATTCAAGCTCTTGCATTAGCTGTTGATAACTAAAACCAATGCGATAATATTCCAATAAGGTAAACTCAGGGTTATGATAATGTCCTGCTTCTTCATCACGCCAAACCTTACAAATCTGGTAAATGTCCCCACTACCTGCGGCCAATAAACGCTTCATTGCATACTCTGGCGAGGTATGTAAAAAGCGTTGTCTATTATCTAGCGAAAAGGACTCTATATAAGGATCAGTATTTGCCGCCTGTGATAGCGCAGGGGTTTCAACTTCAAGCACATTGCGCTTTGCAAAGAATGCACGAAGTTCAGCGAGCATTTTAGCGCGCCGTTTGAGTAGGTTTAAACTTGCTGTTGGTTTCCAGTTATCCATAACACCTCTATCTCTAATCTCTCGCAAAGACGCAAAGTACGCCAAGAAAACAAAACCTCCTTTGCGTCTTTGCGAGAGATATGTTTTTTATCCCACTGAGGCACTTGCAAAACTATTTAGCCCGTGACAAGTATTCCCCTGAGCGCGTATCAATTTTAACCATTTCCCCTTCTTCTACAAATAGAGGCACTTTAATCGCCGCTCCTGTTTCAACCACTGCTGGCTTCGTTGCACCTTGCGCTGTATTCCCCTGCACACCAGGGTCACAATCCGTAATTTTCAATTCAATAAAGTTGGGAGGAACAATGCTCAGTGGCAACCCATTCCATAAGGTAACTTGATACACCTCCTGCCCTTTTAGCCACTTGATAACATCAGCTACTGCATTTTTATCTGCCGCGTGTTGCTCGTAGGTTGTTGGCTCCATAAAATGCCAAAATTCACCATCTTCATACAAGTATTCCATTTCAACTTCCAGCACGTCAGCGGCTTCAACCGACTCACCTGATTTCCATGTTTTTTCAATCACGCGTCCTGTCTTCAAGTTGCGGATTTTTACACGGTTAAAGGCCTGTCCTTTACCTGGCTTTACAATCTCATTATCAACCATCGTATAGGGATCGCCATCTAATATAAATTTGAGACCATTACGAAACTCGCTGGTATTATAAGTCGCCATATAAAACATTCCTCAGAAGCAATTCAAGTAAAAAATAGGCGCGTATGATAACTGGTATTGAAATGAAACATAAGTCTTTAAGTCAGCAAAACCATTGGCAACCGTTATTAGCGCAAGCAATACGTGATCCAGAGGCATTGATTGACTATTTAGAATTACCTAAAAAACCGTTCTACAACGTACTTCAAGCCCATAAAAATCATCAATTATTAGCGCCATTAGGCTATCTAGACAAAATACAGAAAGGCAATTGGGATGACCCGCTACTAAAACAGATTTTACCCAGTGAAGAGGAAATACTGGAAGTGAAAGGCTATGTTTCTGATCCTGTTGGTGATCTAGATGCATCCTTAGCATCAGGTATATTACAAAAATATCATGGTCGCGCGCTTATTATTACCACAGGTACGTGCGCCGTGCATTGCCGCTATTGCTTTCGTAAAGAGTATCCTTATTCAGAGGCAAAACCTGCAAGTAATAACTGGCAGCAGGTAGTTGAAGCCATTAGTAAGGATTCTAGCTTGCATGAAATTATTCTAAGTGGTGGTGATCCGTTAATACTATCTGATCAACGCCTTAGCTCATTATGCCAACAACTTGCCGCAATCCCGCATGTTCATACCCTACGTTTTCACAGCCGACTTCCCGTTGTGTTACCGCAACGCATTGATACTGATTTCTTACGCTGGTTTTCTGCTTTACCTGTTAAAAAAGTGGTGGTCATTCACGCTAATCATGCCAATGAAATTGATGCCTTGGTCGGTGATAAATTACGTGCATTAGCTGCTACAGGTGCCATTGTTTTAAACCAATCCGTTTTACTTAAAGGAGTTAATGACAGCGTTGAAGCATTAGAAAACCTGAGTCAGCAATTATTTCATTATCAGACACTGCCTTATTATTTACACCTATTAGATAAGGTAATAGGCACCGCACATTTTGATATTCCACAACAACAAGCACTTGTCTTAATGGAGCAATTACGCAACCGCCTACCTGGCTATCTTGTTCCCAAGCTCGTTCGAGAAGTTTCAGGTAAACGGTCTAAGTCACCTATCGTATAAAAACGGCTTTACTGCTAGAATTATCCGCTAGTGTAAATGCCTTTTAGGCAATAATAAAAATAATCTGCAATAACTAATATATCCAACACATGACTTTGGTGGATGCACTACCGCTTATCTACTCTACGAATCATATTAGCTATTGCATTGATAACACTCAGCCTAATGAGTGATAGGTCAAATGATACTATGAGCAATCTAATGCCTTTTGCTAATAAAAAAAATAAAAATACAATCCCGCATAGCGCTGCACAAGCACGTAGCTGGGTCAATGATCTTCCTTTAACCAATATGGGTGAAGTCACCAAGAGCCTGTATAAAACATTGATCGCATTAAACCAACAGCCGCTACCTGCTCAAGTGCGTATTGATATAGGGGATGTTCTTCTCCCCTTTGT
>DRMS01000029.1 GCA_011322515.1 Leucothrix mucor | reverse complement strand
AGCTCAATCAAGCAGAACACGGGTTAAGTCTACATCACGTAGAATAATTGCTAAGCCAGGTCGGACAGGATGGAAGTCTAATCGTCAACGTGCGGCGCGGTTATATAAAAAGCGCTAGTTAAGGAACGAGCGCGGAATAACTTCCCGAAGTTCTAACGCAGAATTTTTATTTCAGATTAGGTGAACTCACGAGGCGCATAGTCACTCTACGCAACGAATGAGATCATCCCAAGCTGGGATAAAAAGGCAAGTTAGAGATCGGGAAGTTGTTTCGTGCCCGTTCCTAAGTACTTAATGATCCTTACACTTCTCCCGCATTAGGGCAATATAGTCATCCAGACTTTGCCCTGATTGTTCGTTGAAGTTTTGTTCTAAAACGGTTAATTGTTTAATTCTATCCAATCGAAAGTTTCGAAAATCATCACGTAATTCGCACCATGCGGTCAGTGTCCAGACATTTCCCCAGAAGAATAAACCCAGTGGTTTGAGTCTACGTTGGCTGGCATTACCATCTGCGCGTGCATAATCAATTTGCAGATAATTAAAGGTTGCGATTGCTTTGCGACAGTGATCCAGCGTTGTTTTTAAGTCTTTTCGATCACCAAAACTGAGCGCAAATAATTTACTGTCATCAATATGCTCATGCAATTCCTCTGGAATCACTGCTTGGATTTTATCAAGAACAGACTGCGCGCTTTTGCCTAGCTCTGACCCGCCCCACACCTTAAGAATTCGCACCCCAAGCACCAATGCCTCAAGCTCATCGGAATTAAACATTAATGGGGGAACGTCTAAAGAATAGCGCAAGTGATAACCAACACCCGCTTCACCTTCAATCGGCACACCTGAAAGGCTGAGGTCTTGAATATCACGATAGATAGTGCGCTGGGAAACTTCCAGCCTTTCGGCAAGATCATACGCAGTGACCAACCGCTTATTACGTAGAATTTGAACTATTTGAAATAGGCGATCAGCACGGCGCATATGGATGTCCTTGGGGTAGCCTTAATCTATTGAATAAAGCCCAACACGATTGCCTTCACTATCTGAAAATTGGGCAAAGTACCCACACTTACCTTCATTAATGGCTGTTTTGGGAACAAGGATCTCAGCCCCGTTTTGTACCGCACGATCTAATGGTACGCTCAAATCATCCCCTCCATTGAGATAGATAACCGCACCTGTTTTACTTGGCTCATAACCTTCGGCTTCTACCAACATACCGCTAACGGCAGGGTCTTCGTAGCCAAAGATTGCCATTTTAAAGCCATCCATATTATCGTCTTGAAAACCTGTTTCCATCACTGCACTGTAAAAATCTTTAGCACGTTGCATATCAGTAACGGGGATTTCGAACCATGTGACAATATTTTTCATAAATTACTCCTTTAGTTTAAGAATGAAAATTAAGTTCTCATTCCTCAAGGAGGAGTTTAGTAGATGCCTACTGACAGCATTATGTCAGCAGGGTGAAAGTTAGGCGAAATTAATTTAGCTAATCAAAGTCCCCACACCACTATCGGTTAATAACTCAAGCAAAACAGCATGTTCCACGCGTCCATCAATGATACAAGAGGAGCGACTACCTGCTTCAACGGCATCCAATGCACAGTTTATTTTAGGGATCATCCCGCCCTGAATAGTGCCATCTTGTTTTAATTCTTCGATACGCTGTTTATTTAATCCTGTTAGTAAATTTCCTTCTTTATCTAATACACCAGGGGTATTGGTCAGCAATAATAATTTATCTGCTTTAAGAATAGCCGCCATTTCTCCTGCGACAGTATCCGCATTAATATTATAAGATGTACCGTGCTCTCCTGCGCCAACAGGAGCAATAACGGGGATAAAGTCTTTATTTGCCAGCATTTCAAGAATGGAAGGATCAATACTTTTCACCTTTCCAACATGCCCAAGATCGATAATTTCAGATGGTTGATTATTCTGATTTTTTTTACTTAAAAGTAGTTTTTCAGCACGAATCAAATTACCGTCTTTGCCAGTTAGACCTATCGCGCGTCCTCCTGCATGATTAATCATACTGACAATATCTTTATTAACCAGACCACCTAATACCATTTGTACAACATCCATTGTCTCGGTATCGGTAACGCGCATGCCCTCAATAAAATGGCTTTCTTTGCCGATTTGCTTGAGTACATTACCAATTTGAGGGCCACCTCCATGCACTATAATAGGATTGATGCCTACTTGTTTAAGCAGCACTATATCGCGTGCAAAGCCTTCCTTTAATTTTTCATCGGTCATTGCATTGCCACCGTATTTAATCACAATGGTTTTACCTGCATAGCGTTGGATATAGGGAAGGGCTTCGGTAAGGATATGAGCGGTGTTGGTTGCGGCGGAATTATTCATTGGGTGACCTCATCATTTGGGAGGAGAGTTATGGCGAAGGTGCAGGAGTATAGCAAAGGATTGAGTAATATTATGCTGATTATTAAAGGTTGCCACTATGGATTTAGTTTATACTTATTCGCCTTATACTTAGGAACGTGCACGAAACAACTTCCCGATCTCTAACTTGCTTTTTTATCCCAGCTTGGATGATCTCATTCGTTGCGTAGAATGACTATGCGCCTCATGAGTTCATCCAATC
This sequence comes from Leucothrix mucor, assembly GCA_011322515.1. GTDB lineage: Bacteria > Pseudomonadota > Gammaproteobacteria > Thiotrichales > Thiotrichaceae > JAGLBW01. Next base: position 43 of record DRMS01000029.1, on the reverse strand, counting down.
TGAAATAAAAATTCTGCGTTAGAACTTCGGGAAGTTATTCCGT
>DRMS01000028.1 GCA_011322515.1 Leucothrix mucor | reverse complement strand
GGTTTCTATTTCTGTGCAGTGATGTTGATTATAGCTTTTTATATTTCATTAAAAATCTTCCGTTCCCCCTTTGGACTCAAACTCAGAGCCATTAAATCCAACCAGACACGGATGAAATACACAGGCTTTAATACGCGTCCTTATTTGCTCTCATCGTTTGTCATTTCGGGTATGTACGCAGGACTGGCAGGTTCGTTAATGGCGGTCACAGATCCACTGGCAGGTGCAGAACGAATGCAATGGACTGCCTCAGGTGAAGTGGTCTTAATGACTATTTTAGGGGGTGCAGGAACACTCGTAGGTCCGCTACTGGGCGCTACTATTATCAAATATTTTGAGAATATATTCTCAGCTCTAAACCTTGGTGAATTGCATAAAATATTTGCCTCATTACCTGATACGCTTGAAAATATTGTCGTTGCTATTATCAATCCCTTTGTAGGCGAAGGCTGGCATTTAATGCTAGGCACATTATTTATGATCATCGTTATTTTCCTCCCAGGGGGGATTATGGAAGGGCTGACCCGTGTAGTTAAGTTTATTAAAGGCATCTTTGGCTTTGGTAAAAAACAAGCGGTTGCCAATGTCGAAGTGACCCGCAAAGGAGAGGCAAAATGAGTACTATCCTCGATATTGATGGCGTTAATAAAACGTTTGGTGGTTTGCATGCCCTTAGCGATGTAAATTTGAAAATTGAAGCAGGTGAAACCCATGCCATTATTGGTCCTAATGGCGCGGGTAAATCTACCCTTTTAAATTGTTGTATTGGTCGCTTGATTCCTGACAATGGCTCAGTGACGTTTAATGGCAAGAATATGATCGGCATGAAAGCGCACGATATTAATCATGCGGGTATGGTGCGTGTCTTCCAAACTCCTGAAATTTTTCCTGAGCTGAGTTTATTGCAAAATGTGATGATTCCTGCATTAGCAAAAAGGGATGGAACATTTACCTTTAATCCTTTTAAAGCACTGGCTAAAGAAAAAGAAATCCGTGCTGAAGCCATGGATACTCTGGCTGATTTTGAGCTAGATAAATTTCATCATAAATTAGCAGGGAGTATTTCTCGTGGTGATAAACGGCGGCTAGAACTGGCAATGGGATTGATTCAGCATCCCACTTTATTATTGCTAGATGAACCCACCGCAGGAATGGCAAGGCACGATACCAACCGCACCATAGACTTACTAAAAAGCGAAAAAATGAGCAATATGACCAAGATTATTATTGAGCATGATATGCATGTGGTCTTTAGTCTTGCGGATCGCATCAGTGTATTAGCGCGTGGGCATATCATTGCCACAGGAACACCTGATGAAATTAAGAACGATCAGAAAGTCAAAGATGCTTATTTAGGAGAGGGAGAGGGCGATGATGAGTAAAACCTTATTAGAATCAACAAAGCCAGCGAAGAGAGTCGCCGCTGTTAAAAGTGAAGGCTCAGCTCCTGCTTATTTCTCCTGCTGGGATATTCATGCTTACTACGGCGAAAGCTACATTGTACAAGGTATTAGTTTTGATATTCACGAAGGTGAAGTCATCGCTTTGCTCGGTAGAAATGGCGCAGGAAAAACCTCAACACTACGCACCATTGCACGCATGGATGATCCTGCGGTTACGCACGGCGAAATCTGGTTAGATCATCAACCATTACACAATATGAAATCCTACGATGCAGCACAACACGGCGTAGCGCTCGTGCCAGAAGATCGTCGCATCATCTCAGGACTAACCGTAGAAGAAAACCTACAACTAGCACAAATAGAACCCCCCATAGGCTGGAGCATCGAACGCATTTACGAGCATTTTCCACGTTTAGCAGAGCGCCGTACACAAATGGGAACAACCCTCTCAGGCGGAGAGCAACAAATGCTAGCCGTTGCCAGAGCGCTAGCGCGTGATATAAAACTGCTACTACTAGATGAACCCTATGAAGGACTCGCTCCTGTTATCGTGCATGAAATAGCCAGTATTGTTGATAATATAAAACGTCAAGGTATTACTACTATTATCGTCGAACAAAATGCAGTAGCCGCACTGCGCCTAGCAGACCGCGCGTTGATATTGGATATGGGGAATATCGTGTTTAATGGCACAGCCCAAGAAGTGCTGGATAATGAAAAGCTAAGACATGAGTATTTAGCGATTTAATCAAGGCATTGC
>DRMS01000027.1 GCA_011322515.1 Leucothrix mucor | reverse complement strand
GCATCAACCAAATAAGGTGAGCAGCCTTTGCCACTAAACACAAAGTCTGTTGAGGTTTGGATAAATTTAATACCATTATCTTTCGACGCTTGGGCAAGATTTCTAGCCCCTGTTTCATTAATAGCAGCGGCTAATTCCTGCTCTTCTTCGGCTTTATCCACAGCGGTATAGGCTGCGGAATTGATAATCACATCAGGTTTACATTCAGCAACATAAGCGCTTACTGCATCGCTATCGGTAATATCTAGCTCATTTACATCGGTTAAAATACACTCATAACCGTCTGGAGCAGTGCGTGGTAACTCATAACCTAATTGCCCATTAGCGCCTGTTATTAATACTTTTTTACTCATAATAAACCTTCAAAGACAGTTGCATCAGTAAATAAGCTTGCTTCTGCATCTTTTGCTGATAAAACAGGTTGCTTACCATCCACCAAATGCCAGTCAATCGCTAATTCTGGATCATTCCAGCGCACACAGCCTTCATGTTCTGGCGCATAATAATCTGTACATTTATACACAAATTCAGCGGTGTCACTCATCACATAAAAACCATGCCCAAAGCCTGGTGGAACCCATAGCATCTGCTTATTTTCTGCTGATAATTCATAGCCAACCCATTGCCCAAAAGTTGGCGAATAACGGCGCAAATCAACGGCAACATCAAATACAGCCCCTTCAACTACCCGCACTAACTTCCCTTGTGGCTGAATAAGTTGGTAATGCAAACCGCGCAAAATACCTTGAGATGATTTGCTGTGATTATCTTGTACAAAATCAACATCAATACCATTCTCAGCAAAATGTTGGCGTTGCCAAGTCTCCATAAAAAAACCACGATGATCACCAAAGACCTGTGGCTTAATTAAAATTACTTCAGGGATTTCTGAGGGGATAAATTCCATATTCATGACTGCCTATCGAAAAATGAGCGTCTATGGTACTTGCAATTTCTATAGAATCAAACCTCTAAAGGCTTAATTCAGTATAAGTGCTGTGCTTTTTCTGATTAGCTTTAATTATGAATCTTGAGCCAGCAATTTCAGGTAGGATGTACTACAAATAATTTAAAGCTACCAGTTTAAGGCAGGACGGTTAATCTTTATGCTACTCACCCGCACCCTTCAACAAGCTCAAGAAGCACGTTCCTTATCGAAGGCGACGGGTTACTTGCTATGACTTTACTTGTCCCACCTTAAGGAAGTTCCAAGTAATGAATTTATCTATATTGCGCTGATTTTTTGTTCCTGATTGGAGTGTTTCAAGAGGCGCATAGTTGCTCTACGCAACGATTGAGATGAATCAAGCAAGAGCAAAAGGGCAAGTAAGATGGGTAAAATCATTGCTTGGAACTTCCTAAGTTTGTAGCCAAAAAAGAGATGGAATATGACAAAATTGGATTTTATTTATGATACTTTCGATGCTATCGAGAATAAGAAGTTAAATAATGATCAACAGCTAACCAAACAACTTCAAAAAATCAGTCACTATTTACAAGCTTATGAGACAGAAACACTCACTCATCCAGAAAAAATGGCGCTTAAAAAATGCAAAATAGAACTAGCAGGATATTCATTTAAGCAGCTTATTAATCAATGTTTAAGCGAAATTCCTAAAAGCCAAGAAAGCATTTCTAATTTTAATCACATTCATTGGTTTCGGTTTTTAATTCAAAATATTGATGACTTCAAAAAAAACCAACACTTTAAAATATTAAAAAATATCTCGCAGGATATCATTGATTTATCATTACAAATGGATGATGAACATTTTTACCTGCAAGAGTACTCGACAAACATGCGTTTTGCGGTTAGAGATGCTTATATCTTTTGTGCTTTAGCAAGTTTGCTGGCTGAAAATCTGGCAGAAGCTCAAAAATACACTGACGCTTGCTTCCAAATTAAAAAAGGCGATTTTGAATATCTTGATGATGCTTTTAGCCCTTATTATGAACCAAGGCTATTAATTTATTTAAGCTTGTTTGAGCGTGATGTTGATCATTATCGAGAAATTTTTTTTGATACTTTAATTGAATTTGAGTTGGAAAGATCGAAGCATCATGAGCCTGTAAAACAAGTCTATCTTGGTAGTGAAATAACAACGAACCAACAAATTTCGACGTATTTGGATTCATCAGACTACCAGCAGTATAAAAGCAACCACCCTATTTTTAAACATTTTAAAAGAGTCACAATGGAAACCTTTGAAGAGGCTTTAAAACGTTATGTTCAAGTTTGCCAGTATTTAAAGTTAAATCTAGAGCATTATTTTACAATTAAAAATAAAAGCCCCGCAGATGAGCTAACACAAATAGAAAAAAAACAAAATTACACTATCCCTGTATCTCTAAGAAAATTATTGATTCAGCATGGTGCCTTTACTCTAATCGGTGACTGCTACCCACACTCCATCTACTTATATGAAAGTGCCGATTTTAAAGGGTTGGTTGATGGGGTTATCCATGATTGGGGAGCCAAGTTAGGGTTTGAATGGTTTGAGGCGGATTGGATTGAATATTTAAATAGCCATTATTTCTTGTTTGGTGATACTTATCTCGATGATAATACACGCGTATACTACTATTTTAGTAAAGAAGGCGATAAAATTGGTCGTGTATTTTTCGACCAAGATGACAGTGATTCTTACAAACATTTTGTGTCTTTAGTTTTTAATGAAATTGATAATTTTTGCACGTTAGATGAATTATTATCACAAGAAATTGATGGCGCGATTCAGTCTATCAGAATCAACTCGTATGACGTATAGATGTTTAGATATTAAATTTCCATTTTTCCAAACCAAAAAGACTTTGTATTAAACTCAGAAAAATTGGCTTTGGAAATTATTTAAATAAAAAACTATACCTAAGTAGGTGATCATAAATATTCTAATATTTTCTTGTCTATTTTCCGATCTTCTGCGTTATTGCTACGGTCACTATGCTTACCTACACAATGCCTTCAATATCGAAAAATAGCCTGTACAAATTGGTTAAAATATTTATGTTCATCTACTTAAAAAATATTAAAAAGCAAGGTAGCCTGCGTTGAGGTACGAAACGCAGGATGTGCTATTCACCCGCACCTTTGACAAGCTCAGGAAGCGGCGTCTTAAGTTTATCAAAGGACTAGTTCCCTGAGCTTATCTAAAGGCATGGTTCTTTGCGATGACTTTACTTGCCCCCTTAAGTTAGTAGGCATTATTTAATAACGTTCTAAACAAAAAAGCGGCGTAAGGTCATCACGCCTACGCCGCTACTTCATTATTTTTATTATTTAAGTTATACCCCAGTTTCTAGTCATTAATCCATTCAGACCAAGACATTTACTGGTTGTTTTATTTTTTCACTACTGCAAGAAAACGTGTTTGTTGTCCGCGTAAAATCAATACCGCAACAGGTTTGTTTTTCGGCATATTTTTTGCTGCTTTGCGCAGATCATCAGGTGAACTAATCGCTTGATTGTTAAATGATCTAACAATATCGCCTGCTTTAAAACCAGCTTTCTCCGCTGTGCTATCAGGAATTACTTTTGAAATATAAACCCCGCCTTCTTTTAGCTTGGATTCAGTGCGCTGTACATCGGTTAGTTTACTGACTAACAGTCCAAGGCTTTCACCGTTACTGGCTCGGGCAAGTTCTTTATTTTCCTTTTCTGCTTTATTGTCAAGTTGCCCTACTTTGACACCAATAGACTTCTCAACACCACTGCGAATCAACTTAACGGCCACTTCATCCCCTACTGAGGTATCAGCAACCAAGGGAGGCAAGTCTGCTGCGGAGCGGATGGCAACTTTACCATATCCAATAATCACATCCCCTGTCATAATCCCTGCTTTTTCTGCGGGGCTGTCAAGCTCTACTTTGGCAACTAATGCGCCTTCTGGTGATTTTAGTTTAAACGATGTGGCTAATTGCTGGCTTAAATCCTGAATATGTACACCTAATTTGCCACGGCTAACGTACCCTTTTGCTTTAAGTTGGTCAGTAACATTTTTCACCAAGTTGACAGGAACGGAGAATGAAACCCCCATATAACCACCGCTTCGGCTATAAATCATGGAATTAACGCCAACCACTTTACCCTTCAGGTCAAACAATGGACCACCCGAATTACCTGGGTTTATCGAGACATCAGTTTGGATAAAGGGCACGTAATTACCATCAGGTAAATGGCGCGATAAGGCGCTAACAATGCCTTGAGTTGCGGTATAGTCCAATCCAAAGGGTGCGCCGATGGCATACACCCACTGACCAACTTTTAACGTTGAAGAATCGCCAAATTCAAGTGATGGCAAGTCTTTAGCCTCGATTTTCAATAACGCAATATCACTGCCTTTATCTTTACCAATTAACTTAGCTACCAATTCACGCTTATCACTTAACGTCACTTTTATAGAGTCGGCATCTTCAACCACATGGGCATTGGTAACAATATAACCATCGGCTGAAATAATAAAGCCTGAGCCATAGCCTCTGCTAGGCTGCTTTTTCTTACCAAAATGTTTTGGCAGTTTAGACTGTGGGATATTTTTGAAAAACTGTTGAAGCTCATCGGGTAAGCCGTCTAGCTCTACTCTTAAGTCGCTAATACCATTGCTTTCCACTTTAATATTAACCACCGCGCTACGATTGCCCTCTATTAAGGCGGTTAAATCAGGCAACTCAAATGCCTGTACCTTCGACGTACTACCTGCTACCAACATTGCTACCAGTAATAATGCTGTTAACAGTTTTACCAACCCTGTATTTGTTTGCTGTATTATTGCCCTTGTCATTTTTCAATTCCCTCTATTTTGTAAAGTAAGCGTAGTCTTTCATATGCGGTCTTGCCGTTTCTTTTCCACTAGATTACGGAATATTAATTAAGGCAATTAAATTCCTACCGTATACTGAATCCCATCATGAATATATTACTAATTGAAGACGATTTACAAACCGCATCCTTTATACAAAAGGGTTTGAGCGAGAGTGGGCATATTGCAGACCATGCTGAAGATGGCGAAGAAGGGCTACAATTAGCCTTGCACAATAAGTATGATGTTTTAGTAATAGATCGCATGTTGCCTCTGCGCGATGGCTTATCGGTTATCAAAGAAGTTCGCAGGCAAGGTGTCGTCACACCAGTATTAATTCTCAGCGCATTAGGCGAAGTTGATCACCGTGTTGAAGGCTTGCAAGCGGGTGGTGATGATTATCTGGTAAAGCCTTACGCTTTTAGTGAATTAATGGCACGTTTACAGGCGTTAATGCGCCGTTCACAACCCGCACAAGAGCAAAGTGTGCTAACGGTGAGTGATCTAGAGATGAATTTGATTAAACACAGTGTGTCACGCGCAGGACAAGTCGTTAATTTGCAACCACGAGAATTTATTCTATTAGAGCAATTAATGCGCCATGCAGGTGAAGTGGTTACACGCACCATGCTCTTGGAAAAAGTTTGGGGTTATCATTTTGATCCGCAAACCAATGTCGTCGATGTGCATATCAGCCGTCTGCGCTCAAAAATAGATCGTGAATTTAGCAAGCCTTTACTACATACCGTGCGCGGTGCGGGCTATTCACTTTATGATCCTGATGAAGTCGATTGAAAAACAACATTATCCTCGCAAAGCACGCCAAAAACATCCAATTGAAAGTAAACTATAGTTTTTCACATAAATAATTGCACCCTTCGACTCCGCTCAGGTACAGCTCCCTGAGCGGAGTCGAAGGTGCGGAAATTCAATAAATGAATATCTATATAATAATCATTAATTCAATGGTGACGCAGAGCACAAAAGCTCTGCGATTCACTGAATATCTTAATAAATGAATAAAATCTCCAACTTTCGTCATCTTCTTAATACCACTGCATTTCGTCTATCCTTAATCTACGCCTTACTGTTTAGTCTAATAGCCAGCATTGCGCTATCCATTATTTACTGGGTTGCCGCAGGTCAAATCAAACAACAAACAGATCAGCGCCTGCGTTTGGAAACGGACGTATTAATGAACCGCTACCACTCAGGACGTTTTGATGCCTTAGCGCAAACTATCCAGCGTCGCAATACTGACTCCAGCACTACCTTTTTTATCTATGCCTTATTAGATCGTCGCGGACGTGATATTAACAAATCCTTTCGACCTGAATACATCACCACGGATAGGCGACAAGCCTATAGCACAATGACACTGGGTGAAATATCGCATATGATCCCAGACAAGCAAAAAAACTCACCCGCACGAGTCTTACTGACACTTTTGCCAACGAAACATCTATTAATGGTTGGCGCAGACTTAAACCAACAAAAACATCTGTTAAATAAAATATTTAGTGTGGTGGCTAGTGCTATTGCGATTATCTTTACTCTGGCTTTACTGGGCGGTGTATTAATGGGTCGCAGTGTATTAAAGCGTATTGATGCTGTGCGCCAGACAGCAGGTGAAATTATCGAAGGCGATTTAACCCAGAGGATGCCCTTTACTCGTCGCAATGATGAATTTGACCGTCTAAGCTTGGTACTTAATCGTATGTTGCAACGCCTTGAGCAATCAATGCAAGGCATGCGTGAAGTGACCGATAATCTAGCCCATGATCTACGCACTCCCTTGAATCGACTGCGCAATCGCCTTGAGTTAACCTTATTAAAAAACCCTGATACGGTTGATTATCAAAAATCTCAGCAAGAAGCGATTGAAGATGTTGATACGCTCATCAATACCTTCAACTCCTTACTTAATATCGCGCAAACAGAGTCAGGTGCAAAAGGTAATCTAAAGGAAGTAGACCTTTCACTGCTAATGAATGGCTTAGGTGAACTCTATGAAGTTGTCGCTGAGGAAGAAAATATCAGTTTTAACTACCATATAGAGGATGATTTAAAGGTGCAGGGAAATCAGCAGTTACTAGCACAAGCATTCACCAATCTGATTGATAATGCGGTGAAATATACTCCAGAAAAAGGACATATTGCCCTACAAGCAAAGCGCAATGAAGATGCCATTATTATAACCATAAGTGATACAGGCGCAGGCATTCCAGAAGCTCAGAGAGAACACGTATTTAAGCGCTTTGTGCGATTAGATAATGCGCGTACCAGTGTTGGCAATGGCTTAGGGTTGAGCTTAGTAAAAGCAGTGATGGATCAACATGAAGCAGAGATTATGTTAAGAGATAATAATCCTGGATTAATTATTGAAGTAAAGCTGGATTTTGTTAAACCCAAAACACCCTAGTGATCATGATGTTAATTTTAGCTCTCCATTAACAATACGGCTACCAACTTAAGGCGGGACAAGTAACGCCATAGCAAACAACTCGCACCCTTCGACAAGCTCAGGGAGCTAGCTTCCTGAGCGTGTCGAAGGGTGCGGGTGAATAGCAGAAACATGAACTGTCCCACCTTAAACTGGTAGCCGCTATATCGCTTCAAATAGTCAGGTGTGTATTTCCACCATTCAGCGACGAATTTCTCTTCTTTAGTCCGAGAATGGCGATGTAACCCCCAATTGTCGGGATATAAAAACCAGCAATAATGGTATAATGATGAAAATATAGCAGACTATGTGAGAATGGATTCTCGCATTGATAAGGAGTGAATATCAGTAAGGACTCACTTCTAAAGCAGGGATACACCCATACTAATGACTTCAGATATAATAAATAAAATCTTTGATTGGCTCATCGCTTTTTTGGTTTCTGGGCTACTCGTCTGGTTTGGTATTACCCAACCAGTTTTTTCCTTTTTTAGTGAAAGCAGTGTTCCTGAGATAGACACCAAAAAATTACAAAAACATGTTGAAGAACTGTCTCAAACTTATGCACCACGTACCCCAGAGCTTGAAGGAATCCGCCCCGCTGCACATTATATTTATCGTCAATTAACAAAAGCTGGTCAAACTTCAGGGAAAAAACCTAAGTATCAAGCCTTCTGGACAATGGGGGGGGGACGTTATAGCAATGTGATCTTTCAATTAGGACCTGCAACGGCTGAAACGATAGTGATTGGGGCGCATTATGATACACATAACTCCTTTCCTGGAGCGGATAATAACGCCAGTGGTGTTGCCACGTTAATTGAGTTGGCGCGTAGCTTATCCGTTGTCGAAAAAGATCTGCCAATACGGGTGGAGTTAGTTGCTTATGCACTATCAGAAGGCTCTGTTTTAGGCACTAAAGACATGGGAAGCTTTAAACATGCAAAAATGTTAAAGCGAAAAAATAGAGAAGTAAAATTAATGATTTC
>DRMS01000026.1 GCA_011322515.1 Leucothrix mucor | reverse complement strand
GATGTTGACGGTATTCAGGATCATATTGTGCCACTAACTGCCAAAATTTAGCCGAATGATTCATTTCTATGGTATGACACAGCTCATGAATAAAAACATAACGGGCAACAACTTCTGGCATCAGTAAAAGCTTATAATTTATATTCAGTTTCTTATAGCTTGAGCAACTTCCCCAACGTGTTTTCTGTCCTCGAATGGTGATACCGCTATAGTGAAAGCCATATTGCTTTGCTAGTTCACTCATCTTAAGCATGAACAATAAACTGGCTTTATTCTTTAAAAATAAGCCTATGATTTTATTGACTAACTTATCTGAGCTAATATCCCCCTCAATTAGCAGACAATAATCAGATAATTCGCTGTATTTAATACTGCCATCCACCCCCTCTTTGTATTGCACTGACCATATTTCATTTATCATTTTCAAATCTAAAGAGTTTGGTCTAGCACTAATTGTAGGCTTAGCGACATGATTACGGATATGTTTTTCTACCCAAGCTAATTTTTTCTGAATAAAGGAATGCGCTAATGATGCTTGCATTCCTCGCGGTAATACAACGCTGAGTTCACCAGCAGAGGAGAACTTAATTGATAAGCGTTTAGCGCGTGGAGAGTAAGTGAGTTGATAGGGATATTGATAATTATCTGCTAACTTGATGAAGTATTGCTTAGCCATCATGGTTTAAGCGTGGCCATGCATTGATAACCGCATGAATTACCGTTGCTAATGGGATAGCAAAAAACACACCCCAAATCCCCCATAGCCCCCCAAATATCAGCACTGCGCCGATAATTGCAGCAGGGTGAATATTTACCATTTCTGAAAATAGTAAAGGGACTAACAAATTACCATCAAGAAATTGAATAATGCCGTAGACAATCAATGCATACATCATTTCCGAGCTATAGCCCCACTGGAAATAGGCAACCATTGCAACAGGAACTGTTACAAGTGCCGCCCCTACATAAGGGATTAATACTGAGATGCCCACCACAAAAGAGAGTAATAATGCGTAGTCAATACCAATAAACAAAAAGGAGATATAGGTGATCACCCATATAATTAGTATCTCCATAAATTTGCCACGTACATAACCCGCTATTTTTCCATTAACTTCGTCCCAGACTGTCGTTACCAAAGCACGGTCACGCGGCATAAAATTTGTAAACCAAACGATAATTTTTTCTTTATCTTTAAGAAAAAAGAATACCAGTAATGGCACAACAACTAAATAAACCATAAAAGATAATAAATCGACAACCGATGCAAAAGAAAACTCAACCACTTTTTGCGATATATCAGCAACTTGAGATTGAATGCGTGTCATAATATCGCCTATTTGCTTCTCGGATACAATAGTAGGGTATTTCTCGGGAAGTTGCATAATGGTCGCCTGCCCTTGCGCTAGCATACTCGGAATCTCACGCATAAACTGGATCGCCTGACGTACAATCAAAGGTGCCAAAATAATCAGTGATATTAGAACCAAAAATATAAAAACACTAAAGGTAATAATAATAGAAATAAAACGCGGCACTTTGAGCACGCGTAGCCGATGAACTGCACCATCTAATAAGTAAGCTATTACAATCGCTGCCAATATAGGCGTTAGAATATCACCCGCCAATAAAATAACGGTTGATCCTAAAATAAGTAGCAATGCCAAAATCGCTACTTGCGGATCTGCAAAATGACGTTGATACCATTTGTTAACTAATCTTATCATTCGATGCCTTGATGCTCTTTAATAAATTCATCTTTATATTGTTGGTAAAACTTCTTAAACACAACTTCAATCCTGAGAATAATATCCTCAGCCGAAACCCCTTTCATAATATGCTCTGACATCAAAGAAGAAACTTCGTGCAATAAATTGTCATTTTCGATCATAAAATAGGAAGACTTAAGACGCTTTATGCCTTTAACAACACTTTCATTTTCTGTTGCTTCTATTAAAACAGGTAGTTGCAATACAGTCTCGGCTTCTTTAATAATTCCAGTATCAGCAAGTTTTTCATTCAAGAACTCTGCAAAAAGCAATAAAGTTTTACGTTGATCATCACTGAGACTTTTATAAAGCTTACAAAACTTACGCTCTTCTTTACTTTGTTGTTGTGCTGGAGGAATATTAGGAAACATTTTTTATTTATACTCGTATTCTATCTGTAATAGATGATTTCTCTCAAAGTTTTTATAAGTATGGGCAAAGAGATTGTATGCGGTATTTTAGGCACCCTTCTGCCAGAAATAAAAATAACTTACAATTTATACTCGTGACCTCACAAGGTTCTTTTCTCTAAGACTTTGCTTAAGTAGGAGAACACAATAAATCTAATATTTTGCACGTTTATTTTCTTGGAATAGCCTTAATCAACGAGAATTCTCGACCATTCATAAATAATGACTAATTTTCATACAAAAGATCAAATAAAAAGGAAAAAAAATCCTGGAAAACCAGGATTTTTCATATCTATAAGTAGAAGGGCATAATAAATCTGGCTACCAAGTTAAGGCAGAACAAATAGCCTCTCGAACCGATAGGGTACGGACGAATAGCATAAATATTAACTATCTCACCTTAAGCTAGTAACCATGAATCTAACATTTTTCTCGCTTATTTTGCTAGATTCATTATGCTTTCCTACTTAATAGACATTCATTTATTAAATTTCCGTACCCTTCGATCCGCTCAGGGAGCTGTACCCTGAGCGGATCGAAGGGTGCAATTATTTATGTAAAAAACTATAGTTTAATTTTTACATATTAGCCCTTACTTAGGGTTGCTATCACAGTATCCACGTGCAAATTCCAGCAATTCCTCCATCGCTCTAACACGGAATTTCTGACGTTGGCGTACAAACGAGAATTCACGACTCAAGGGCGGATCGAGGGGAATGGGGACAAGTGTTCCTAATTTTAACTCTTTCGTGATACTGACACTGGAGAGAATTGAAACACCCATGCCTGCTTCCACTGCACCTTTAATAGCTTCTGGACTACCTAGCTCAAGACACGATTTTAGCATTTGCATTTCCAAACCCTGCTCACGTAAATAATCCAGAATAACACCACGCGTACCTGAGCCTTGCTCACGACAGATATAAGGGAATGTTAACACCTTCTCAATAGAAACAGGCTCCCCACGCTCTGCATAACTAGCAAGTTCATGCCCTGAGGGAACAACAGCTACAAGATCATCCGTGCGACAAAGCTCTGATAATAAATTCTTATTGGTAACGGGACCTTCAACAATGCCTAAATCGATAACATTATTCTCAACCATTGAGACAATGCCATCCGTATTTGAGACACGTAAGCGCAATCTAACTTCTGGGTTATTAACCTGATACTTACCTAAAAGCGCTGGCAACATATACTCAGAAATAGTAGTACTTGCGCCTAACACAAGAGAAGCACTGAAGTTACCCGTTAATTCGCGAACAGCATTATCCATTTCTGCATACTGCTCAAATATTCGATCGGAATATTCAAAAATTAACAACCCTGCTTCCGTCAGTGATACTTTATTATGCGCTCGATCAAAAAGACGCGCATCATACTGGTCTTCAAGCTGACGAATTTGAAAAGTAACCGCGGGTTGCGTCATATGAAGCACATCGGCTGCTTTAGTGAAACTTAACAATCGTGCTACTGCGTGAAATACCTGAAGCCTTCTATCAGACATAAATCCTATGATCTCCTATCTGTTGATAGTGCCCGAATCCTTTCGCAACATCTATCAACGACAATTATTTGAAACCTTTATTGGTTTCGATTATTTATTCTTAAAATACTTTAACAGTCAAAACATCAAGCGGATGAAACAGCTTTTTCCTAGCTCACTGAATATATAGACCAAAAAATAAAAAAAGCAATTATAGCCTTAATAAAAAGAGCTAATTAAAGAATACACATGAAGTAAATTTTCTCAATTGAGTCTTAAGGAACTTTCAAGCAATTAAGTTACACAAGAAAATAAATACTCAAATAGAAATCACAGCGTTGGAGTGTCCTTACTTGAAACCTACCAACTACTTTTCAGACTCTAAATCAGATTCATTTGGTTGTTCTTTCTTTTGCCTTTCTGCTCTTAGTTTTTCAGCATTTGCTGGTATCAGGGGGTCATCATCATCCATCAATATTCGATACGCAGGACCTTCCATATCATCATATTGACCACTTTTTACGGTAAAAACAAACGCCACAATGATAATCAACATAACCAATACACCGATTAACAGTGCTAATGATAGCGCACTCATAAAAACTCACCTTGTTAACTTTTATACAAATTTGTATAGGATTAACTAATCCCGATCAATATACGCTTTTTTTCAAACTATTAAACTTATTTCAAACCCATAAGAGCCTATATTTTATCCATAACAATAATATTATTAATATTACTGTTGTTTTATGGCGATAATTTTATCAAAACCATCGACCTGTAACCCCTGTGGAGCCCACGCATGACCATACAATACTTCCCAAGTAGCAGGGTAGAAACCATCAGGCTGTTTGAAATCCTCATAGGCAACTTCAAAAGCGGCTAAACGTTGCTTTCCCATTAAACCTTTAGCACGCCCTCTTGTGGCATTAGTTGCACCAATATTTTTAATATCCCGCATCACATCACGCACTGAGTCGTAGGTCATGGTCATTATTTCCATATCCATCACGGGATCAGAAAAACCAGCTTGCAATAAAGCATCGCCGATGTCATGCATATCTATAAACTGACTGGTGTGCGAAATATTATCTACCTTAGCCCAACTTTCACGCATTTCTTTTAAGGTATCAGGGCCAAACGTGGTAAACATTAATAAGCCATTCGGCGCAATCACTTTTTGAAATCCTGTAAAAAGCGTAGGAAGGTCATTACTCCATTGCAACATTAAGTTAGAAATTAATAAATCAACAGAGTCATCTTTTAAAGGCAATCTTTCTGCATCAGCACAAAGACAGAACGGCTTTTTTCTTAACCAACCTTTACCGTGCAGTTGCGTTTTTTTTAGCATATTTAGCGCCAAATCAAGCGCTATAATCTGTGCTTTTGGGTATCGTTTTAATAAATCAGCCGTGACAGTCCCTGTGCCACAACCCAAGTCTAATACGCGATTAGGTTGTAGTCGGATATAGTCTAAGCGCTCTAGCAAACGACTTGCTACTTCCCTTTGCAATACCGCAGCAGTATCATAACTATTAGCCGCACGCTCAAATCCATTGCGCACTTTTGCTTTATCCAAAAGATATTGATCGTCCATTTAAGGTGCCTTGTGGTTAGTTTTTGTCTCTTTTTGACGAGGGACAGCTAAAAAATCAAGAACAAGCTCCATAAATTGTTGTGGATGTGTCATAAAAGGTGCATGACCCGCTGATTCCATTCGTTCTATTTGTGCATTAGGATATAAAATCCGCAAATCATCTTCTATTGTAACAGGGATCAAACGATCCTTAGCCCCTAAAATCCAAAGTTGCTCCTGAGTCATTTGTAAATTGCGGAAGTCTTGTTGTTGCAATAGAGTTAATCCAACCTGTAGCGCATCATCATCAGGCAAGTTTGCCAAAACAGCCTGCCTCAACTCACGTTGAATCACCTTCGACCCTTTGATGCCCATAAATTGTAATGCAATAAAGCGCTTAATCGTCCCTTGAGTGTCATTTAATACCCCTTTAGAAAAAGTAGCCAAAACAGCTTGAGGCATCGCATTTTGCCATAACGCTGTTTGCGCAAATTTTGGGGTACTCGCAATCATCACCACTCGTTTAATTAAATCAGGTCGTTGCCGTACAATTCCCTGCGCAACCAGTCCACCTAAAGACCAGCCCATAACATGGGTAGGTTGTGCTAATAGTGGTAAAATCAATGCAATCATTTCATCGAGATTATTAGCACACACCTGATGATTATCACCATGACCTGGCAAATCAAGCCACATCACCTGAAAATTGCGCTCCAGATCATCCGCAACCATTTGCCAAACGGATGAGTTCATCCCCCAACCGTGTAACACCAGTAAAGGTTCACCCTCTAACAGCCCTTTCTTTGTATAAGTTAGCTTTGTAGTCAATTATTTGCACTCATAAAATCTATGCTATCATGATAAAATCGTTGAATCATTGATATTATCTTCCTGAATCTGTAAACCTTTGAGAAAGCTCCAAGTAAAACGACTTCAGAAAACACCCTTGTTATTTAATTTTTTTAAATTTAAATAACAAGGAATCGTTCAGACACCTTCTGAAATTTGTCAATTCAAGACCAAAAAATGTGAGTTTACAGGTATAAATGATCATTTTTTCAACCTAGAAATGGCAGGTTTCAGGGAGGGAGATGAACAGTTACAACAAAAAGGACTTGTTATGACCCTACTCCCCTACCTTCTCATCATTTGCGCTTATTTAATTGGCTCAATTTCAGCGGCTATTCTTATTAGCAAAGCAATGGGGCTCCCTGATCCACGCACTGTAGGATCAAAAAATCCAGGTGCTACCAATGTTTTGCGTTATGGAGGGAAAAAAGTCGCTATCCTCACACTTTTAGGCGATTCTCTCAAGGGACTTATTCCAGTTTTAGCTGCACGTTATTTAGGGCTAAGTGTTGAATGGCTGGTACTGATAGGAATAGCGGCATTTTTAGGGCATTTATTTTCCGTCTATTATGGCTTTAAAGGCGGTAAGGGAGTGGCTACCGCAATAGGTATTTATATTGGATTAAACCCCATTATTGGACTTGCTGTCATCGCCACTTGGCTCTCCGCAGCCTTTGCTTTTAATATGTCATCACTTGCCGCATTGATAGCAACCTTACTTGCACCGTTTTATTTTTATTATATTACCCGATCCATTGTGCTTTTAATTGGCTTACTGTTTATTACTGCGCTAATTTATTGGAAACATGAAAACAATGTTAAAAAAATACTGGATGGGACTGAAAATAAGATTATTGACTAAGGAAGTTCCAATAAAATAAGGACTCTTCCATAATTTTCGTGGCAAATAGCTTGGTGAGCTTTTTCATAGACAAGGCTTGGCGTATTTTCTAACATATATTCTCGTGGGTGGGCTAAATTTCTTTAGGACGCAATAAGTCTACCAGCTCACCACTGCCACGTTGCAAATTATTCCACGAACCCTGAAAATTAATCTTTGCAATATTCGTGGTGGCAACAATCTTGCCATTCGCTTGCGCTGGAACATCATTACATAAATCCAGCAACAACCACTCTATTGCGGGATTATGCGCAATAATCATTACACTTCCTGTTGTTTCAGGGGTATCTGCTAACAGTTTTACCAGCGCAGAAGTACGCGCTACATATAGCTCATCCTTGTATTCAATATCCCCTTCCAATAGTGCATATTGATATAGTAAATCACAAGTCTGTCGGGTACGTTGTGCGGGTGAGCAAAGGATTAACTGCGGATTCCACTCCAGCTCCGCCAGCTTCTTTCCCATACGTTTAATATCTTTAATACCACGTTTACTCAGTGGTCGAGAGAAATCATTAAGTGCCTCTGTATCCCAAGCGGATTTAGCATGGCGTGCTAAATAGAGTTGCTTCACGGTTATTCCTTTTCATTAATAATTGGTTTACAGTAACTCCCCTCTCAAATTATAGAACAATTCTTATGTCAGACTCGATAAAACTACTTAAAGAACTCATTTCCCGCGATTCCGTAACACCTGAGGACAAAGGCTGTCAGCAATTATTAGCAGACCATCTTGAGCCATTAGGATTTAAAACGGAAAAAATGCAGTTTGATGAAGTAGAAAATAGTTGGTTGCGCAAAGGAACAAAAGCCCCCCTATTTTGCTTTGCAGGACATACGGATGTTGTCCCCACGGGCGCATTATCCGATTGGGATAGTGATCCCTTTGAGCCGAAAGAACGTGACGGCATGTTGTATGGACGTGGCACAGCTGATATGAAAGGTGGTATTGCCGCAATGACTATTGCGGTAACACGTTTTATCAAAAAATACCCTGATCACAAAGGCTCTATCGCTTATTTAATAACCAGCGATGAAGAAGGCCCTGCTATCAATGGTACCGTAAAAGTGATTGAAGCACTGGAGGCTCGCAATGAAAAGATTGACTGGTGCTTAGTCGGCGAACCCTCTAGCACCACAAAAGTTGGCGATACCGTAAAAAATGGTCGTCGCGGATCATTAGGATGCAAACTACGCATTATTGGCAAACAAGGGCATGTTGCCTATCCACATCTCGCCAATAACCCCATCCATTTAGCCATCCCTATGCTTGATGAGCTAACTGCAATGCAATGGGATAGGGGGAATGATTTTTTCCCACCCACTACCTTTCAAATTTCTAATATCAACTCAGGGACAGGTGCAACCAATGTCATTCCCGCTACTACTGAGATTATCTTTAACTTTCGCTTTTCCACTGAAATCAGCGCCGATGAGTTAAAACAAAAAGTTGAAAATCTGCTTAAAAAGCATCAATTAAATTATGAAATTGAATGGAATCTATCAGGACAACCCTTTCTTACTGCTGAAGGAAATTTGGTCGCTGCCGCTGTTAAAGCTATTCAGAAAGTCACAGGCATTAAAACAGCGCTATCAACCTCAGGTGGCACCTCAGATGGTCGATTCATCGCCCCAACAGGCGCACAAGTATTAGAACTTG
>DRMS01000025.1 GCA_011322515.1 Leucothrix mucor | reverse complement strand
GGTTACGCCTTATTATCAATAAAGTGGCACTCTTCACTGGGGAAGGTGAAGAACGCCAGATGAGATCGGTGATGTTTTTATTTTTAGTATTAATAAATCACTCTTAATCTCAGGGGCTTGCTGGTAAAACTGAATAAGGTGTTTCTTTATAGTTACGCCTTATTATCAATAAAGTGGCACTCTTCACTGGGGAAGGTGAAGAACGCCAGATGAGATCGGTGATGTTTTTATTTTTAGTATTAATAAATCACTCTTAATCTCAGGGGCTTGCTGGTAAATTTTTTACTCTTCCTTATTATCTTATTGTTAGTTTGCTTGTGATAACTATAGAGCAAGCTTGATGCCAACTTTTAAAAATACAATATAAGCACTTAATAAATAAATAGAAATTAATTTTTTCAGGGGTAAGAGAAGAGCTTTGGATGCTGTCAGTAGGTGACACTTTTGGAGGTAAAGTGCCATACTTGGCGACTTTCAGCTCATCTTGGCTGAAAAAGTACTTATTTTTGTGTGAAAAATAATCAGAAAAATTGTGGAAAACCGCAGAGGAAAAGCATATGAAACACCGCTACCCGTTTAAGGCGGGACAGTTCATGTTTCTGCTATTCACCCGCACCCTTCGACAAGCTCAGGAAGCGGTGTCCTGAGTCTACCGAAGGGCTAGTTCCCTGAGCTTGTCGAAGGGTGCGGGTTATTTGCCATTTTGCCATGACGTTACTTGTCCCGCCTTAAGTTGGTAGCCTGAAACACTATAAAATAAATTCTATAGTTTTCGGTGGACAAAGCATAACCAATTGAATTTAAAACGTGTATTTATTTCATACACATTCCTAATTTTTTATTGAGCTATAATTTAGAGTTGATTTTAATCCGCTCTGGTGGCTTTCTCTTTAGTTTTTGAGCAGCCAAATCATGATCAATCATTTTCTTTCTAATCAACATCAAAACAGCGGCATACAAGACGGCACAATGTGCGCCTATCCATAAATATAAACCTATGTTGTTGTCGATAATTGCAATGCTTGCTTTGCCGCTACCTAAAGGAATTTCATCAAATAAAAAACTTTCAGCCGCTAATAATAAAGAAAATAAGGACAGTAGAAATGCGCGCACTGGATGCTTAAACATTAATAAAACAGCCAGTAATGATAATAAATTGGCGTACCATGCAAATTGAAAAATAGCAAACCCCATCCAGCCCATGGCAAAAATCCAATAGCCTTTTACGGGCTTATCTTCTGTAATAAACACAGGTTCAAATAGGGATATAAAAAATAAGAACACCGCTAGCCCTATCAAGGTTAGAGCGATTGTTTTTAAGATGGGTAGTCTAATGTCTTGCATAAAAGTAATGTAAATTATTTAAAAGGGGTAACCTATAGAGGTTCACATATTAAATTTCCACAGAAGTTGGAAGTTATTTATCTGAAAAACTATAGATCTTGAGTGGTCACATGCATACAGCACAAACTATTGATTCCTATAACGATATTTTTTCAGGAATATTAGTAAATATTCCACTTAAATAAAATTCTCTTTAAAAATTTATGCTCTAGGTATAAATAATCGCAAGATTTAGGCATAATAATTTTAGTAGTAAACTCACTTTGTTTAAAATAAACAATTATTACTTGGCTGTTAGTGTTTTAAACACGGATAAACGAGCTTTTTCACAGCTTGTCTTAATAACTTAATCGCTTGTTTTTTCCCATTTACCTTGGTTAATTGCACCAAGGTTTGCCAACTATGTTTTTGTAACACCTTGGCGATAAGTATCTGCAATTCTTGCGGGGTCAACTGAATAGCCTGATTACATTGGGCTAAGCTGTAGTGTGTCACCTTATTAAGCACCGCTATACTACTCTCATAACCACGCTGTTGATACGTAAAACCATCTAAAGCATGTTGTTCAACATCATTTAGTGCTAACTTAGTTTGTTTCTTTTGTTGAACTAAAGGCGAATATAAAGCGGCAACTAATGGAGACTCTAAATCACGTAGCGGATCTGCTAATAATAAAGGAAAGGCTACGCTGAAATTATCCGTAGCCTTTGCTAATAAAGGCTGCGCAGCTTGACTAAGAGGACGCAACATAATAATAGAATGTGCACCACTACTTGCATCTCGCTTCATACCTATTTGCACTGTCTTAAAATCAGCCTTGTGCCAAAATCCAACAAGCTCAGCCGTTACACCAAAGCTTGTGGCGATATAATCAGCTTTGTTTTGCTGTTTGGAATAGTTGATAAGATAGTGTAATAAATGGCTACCAAGCCCACACCCTTGCAACTCGGGATGAACTGCAATGCGCATAATACGATCACCAAAATAACAAGGAGCTTCTTTGATGCCTGTATGAGTGGCTAATAACTGGGGGATTAGAT
>DRMS01000024.1 GCA_011322515.1 Leucothrix mucor | reverse complement strand
TATAGCCATTACGTAAGGGGGATTTTTTCTCTGCTGTTTCTTGACGCATAGCCATTTACAATTAATTTTTCTGTTTATAACGGATTCTGTTAGTGCTTGATAATATATCATCTCTTTGCGTAAATTAAAGCGGGATAGGCTTGTGTAGATTGGGTTAGCTTGCCGAGCTAGTGAGGCAACGTAACCCAACAGATTTTAAGATTAATTGTTGAGTTACGTTATTTCGCTACGCTTAATAAGCTAACCCAACCTGCGATTTAGCCAAATTGCTGTCCCAGTTTAAATTGATCGCTATAAATCAGTACCAACAGAATCCGTTACAATCAGCATTTATTTAGTATTTTTATAACTGCTCTCCCCTAATTGTTTTTATAATTTAAAAAGTAAACTAAATGAGTCATATAGTTTTTCAGATCAATAATTTCCTGATAAAAGGAGTGAAAGCTTCAGCTTTTCAGCCATTAGATGAAATTTAATAAGTGAACGTCTATATATTATATTTTTAGATCGGCAGATTAACTCCCATAAAACCGTCCTTCATTTTTAGCCATATTCCAGTTTCTATTAAATATCTTGGAATATCGACTAACCACATCTTTTTTATAAGCCAACATAAATGACTCACCTCTTAAAATCGCAATAATTGAATCATCAATAATGGTTAGGGTAATGCCTGTACGATCATGACGATCACCAATCCAGCGCATTTCATCTGCAATATAAACTTCTGTAGTAGCATCTGCTCTCAGTTTTTTAATAAAGCGTTGTAAATTATCTTCAATTTTATGAGGGATTTTATCATTGGTAAATAGTAGGATTTTATAGCGCACATTAACATTAGCTTTACTTCTCGCATCATACAAATCCTTTTCCAAGCGACCTTCTGTATGCTGATTATAAAAGAGGGTCATTTCGATGCTTTTTTTAGCATTTTCCAATAATTTATAATAACTTAATGCATGCATATCATACTTATGAATAACAATCTCACGACCTCGATCAAGCTCGTGTAACTCTTGATACAAGTCTTTACGCTTAGCTTCAATATAGTTTTGTAAAATATGATGCGGTGATTCTGTTTGCTCTGTAAGCTGGTAGTATTCAGCCTGATGACGTTGCCAACGTGATGCATTCAATGCCTGCGAAGTGGTTGTATTCATCACGCCTGGAAACAAGCGAATATTATCAAAAATCAATGATTCATATTCTTTTTCAGAGCATTCGATTTTAATAAAAATATCAGCCTCACCATATTGCACACTGGCTTCTTTCACTATGTCATAACGATGCAAACTTTCTAAAAACTCACGCGGATGCCGTCCTGAAAAGGTCACTCTTACATAATACACATTCGTATTTTTTGCATGATCTAATGATTGTGCTGGAATTTCTAACCTTCTCTCAAACTGTCGCGCTGTTTTATCACTAATGGGTCTATTTTTACCATTTGATAAATACTTGCTTAGCGTAGATAGCGCTATATTTAATTTTTGTGCTAATTCATCTCTATTGCCTGCAAAATCCTCTTCCAAAATATGTTTTAAGTGTTGGTAACGCACTATCTTTATTGACATTGTTTCCCCCTAAGGAACAGTTCCGGAACATGATGCCCTTTGGGCAAAAAGACAAAATCACATCATTATTCAATAAATAAATATGCACAATAATATTAATCTATATGACTTATTTTAAAAACTTTGTTTTTCCGAAACATAAATAAAATGCTGATTTCTCCTCGCTCATTTCTACTTGAGTCACACGTGACTTGTTAGATATGAATAAGGGAGTTCCAAGCAATGATTCTACCCATCTTACTTGCCCTTTTGCTCCTGCTTGAATCATCTCAATCGTTGCGTAGAGCAACTATGCGCTTCTTGAGATGCTCCAATCAGGAATTGCTATACCCCTTGGGTACAAAAAATCAGTGCAATATAGGTAAATTCATTACTTGAAACTTCCTAACTATGCTCCTCGCATTGAATATGATTTAACGCTCCGTCCAAAATTAATCTAACAATTTTACCCCGTATTTTTTGATCTTATGCGTTGTTGCTTTGGTTACATAGCTCGTTATGCTCCCATCGCAATGCCTTGAAGTTCAAAAAATAGGGAATAAAATTTTGTTGGATTTATTTTGTCAGGATGCTGAGACGAAAAATAGTTTGGTAGAAAACCAACATTTTATTTCAGGATTTGCCCCTAACTAAATTCCTACCCCCAAAATACGACATTTTTTAATCATTAATGCCTGATTTTCACCTCATTACAGTCCAATAAAATCTACTCTGAAACTGAACCTTCGCTGAATTTGGCGATTACTGTCACTTTTTGTCTAAAAATAGACTTATTAATCCTATAAAAATGTCTAATAAAAAATAATTGGACAAAGTGTAGTGAATGCAACAGATGAAAAACAGCCTTTTTTGTATATTATTCGATCATATTGAGATCTAAGCCACATCGACTACTAACGGATAGGAGTTAATTTTTACTTTCTTTCTACTTTCTGAATAATGACATCTCATTATTTTCGGCAGTTATTCATAAACTTATAGATAACAACCACCTCGCCCTCAACATTTTTATGCTGAGTTTCTTAGCTAACCCAATAACAATCATTTTTAATCAGTAGCCAACGGGGCTATAAGAGTCAAAAACTCCATTAATAATAGGATAACAATATGAAAACTCATAATAAAGCACTGGCATTACTATTTATTATCATAGTGCTATCAGGATGCACTGTATCTATGAAGACAACGAATAGTATTGATGATAACGGTAAACCTAAGATTACCAAGGAACTTAAACTAGTTAAAAATACTCAAGTTATGAAGGCTATTAGAACGATAAGTGTTGCAATTTTAGCATCCAAACTAGACGGTGGAATGGGCACTCTATTGCCTGAAATCATGAGACAAGATCGTGAGAACAAAAAACTAGAATATGAACAAAAGGAGAAGCAAAAAAAGATTAAATTATAATAAATATAACGGTTCTATAGATGTTCACTTATTAAATTTCATCTTAATGACTGAAAAGCTGAAGCTTTCACTCCTTTTATCAGGAAATTATTTATCTGAAAAACTATAGATGCCCCCTTAAATTTGTCAGTTCAAGGCAAAAAATGACAGGTTTAAGGGGGGTAGGTTAATGCTTAGGAACGGGCACGAAACAACTTCCCGATTTCTAACTTGCCTTTTTATCCCAGCTTGGGATGATCTCATTCGTTGCGTAGAGTGACTATGCGCCTCATGAGTTCACCCAATCTGAAATAAAAATTCTGCGTTAG